>NZ_AZQX01000177.1:0-97298 GCF_000568385.1 Halomonas sp. BC04 | reverse complement strand
GCCACCAGCCCCCGGCGCGCGAGCTTGCTCAACTGCTGGCGGGCATTCTCGCCGGTGGAGCCGAGCATCTCGCCCAGTTCGGCAGCGGAGTGCGGCCCGCGGGACTTCAGCAGGTTCAGCAATCGCTCCGCGGCGGTATCCGCCGGTTTTTCATTGGGGTCGCTTGACATGGTGCCCGTTGGAATTAATCTAGTGTATGCTTGGAAAATACCGACGAGGCGGCCAGGAGGCAAGTCCGGATCGCTTCGATTCCCACCGTGAAAGCAAGGAGCAAGACCCGATGGCATTTGAATTGCCCGCACTGCCCTATGAAAAGAACGCGCTCGAGCCGCACATCTCCGCCGAGACGCTCGAATACCACTACGGCAAGCATCACCAGGCCTATGTCACCAAGCTCAACGAGCTGGTCGAAGGCACCGACAACGCCAACAAGTCGCTGGAAGAGATCATCAAGAGCGCGTCAGGCGGCCTCTTCAACCAGGCGGCCCAGGTGTGGAACCACACCTTCTACTGGCACTGCCTGTCTCCCAACGGTGGCGGCGAGCCGAGCGGTGCACTGGCCGAGGCGATCAATGCCAAGTTCGGCTCCTTTGACAAGTTCAAGGAGACCTTCAATGCCAACGCCGTGGCCAACTTCGGTTCCGGCTGGACCTGGCTGATCAAGACAGCCGACGGCGGTGTGGATATCGTCAACACCAGCAACGCCGACACTCCGATCGCCCATGGCCAGACGCCGGTACTGACCATCGACGTGTGGGAGCACGCCTACTACATCGACTACCGCAACGCCCGTCCCAAGTACCTGGACAGCGTGTGGAACCTGATCAACTGGGATTTCGTCGCCCAGAACTTCAGCTGATCCCCAGCGCCGTCATGGCGCTTTGAGACGCTGACAAAGGTCCTGCCGCACGCGGCAGGGCCTTTGTGTCTCTGGTCTATTTCTTTCGATTTAATTGTTCTTTTCAGGCGAAATATTGCGCTTTTGTACAATTATATTGGCCAATAGAATGGCAGCCATCTTCCCCCGCTTTCCAGGAGAACTGCCATGACCACCCGCGCACTCGTCGTCACCTCATCCATTCTCGGTACCCAGGGCCAGTCCATGGCCTTGGCAGAGCACTTCACCACACGCAGCAATGAGCGGGAGACCCTCGAGGTGACCCGCCGCGACCTGGTGGCCGACGAGCTGCCGCACTTGGGGGTTGCCGAGCTTTCCAGCTGGCAGGTGCCAGCGGCGGAGCGCACGCCGGAGCAGCGGGCCTTGGCCGAGCTTTCCGACGGGCTGATCGACGAGCTGAAAGCGCACGATTTCCTGGTGCTGGCAGTGCCCCTGTACAACATGGGCATTCCCTCCCAGCTCAAGGCCTGGTTCGACCGGGTGTTGCGTGCCGGCGAGACCTTCCGCTACACCGACAAGGGGCCCCAGGGCCTGGTGGAAGGCAAGCGTGCCGTCATCTTGGCAGCCCGCGGCGGGCAATACGCCGGCACCGAGATGGACAGCCAGACACCGCATCTCAAGGGCATGCTGGGCCTCATCGGCATCACCGATGTGACGGTGGTATTTGCCGAGGGGCTGGCCATGGGTGAGGGTCATCGCGATGCCTCCCTCAAGGAGGCCAGGCAGGCCATCGATGGGCTGGTGGCTGCTCTCTGAGGGCGGTATCGCTATCGGCTGACGCCGAAATAGCCCGGAGAGATAGTCCGTTGAAACAGTCCGGAAAAATAGTACAGCGGGGGCGGCCATTGGGCCGCCCCCGCTGCGTCTTGTCTGCGATTCGGCAAGATCGCTCAGCATGCCCCCGGTGTGTCCACCACCCAGCGGTCGGCAACGAAGTCGCTGGTGCAGAGCGGGGGTTCGGGGCTGAAGATGCGTGAGGCCAGCTGCCCGAGGGCATCGCGATCAACGCGCACATCGTACGGTAGCTGCTCCGTCGGGACCGCCGGTAGCCAGGCGTCATCCTCTCGGACCGCCAGGCTGAAGCTGAAGGCATGGAAACCGGGAATGCCGAGTCGCAGATCGGTGGCCACCAGGGTCTCTTCACCCTCATGGTCGCGGATCTCGTAGCGCAAAAAAGGGCCGGCGAACCAATCGAGTTGCTCTCCCTGCTCTAACGACATCGCGGTAGGCTCCAGTTCGGCGCCTCGCTCGAAGGTTTCGAAGACGGGCCGTCTGTTGCCATCGAAGATACTCATCAGGGCTTCGTGTTGCAGCGCCTCGTCGATGATGGTGACCCGCCAGAGCAGGGTGTTGAAGGGGGTGGGCTGCACCAGGCGCGGCGCGTCCTGCAGCCCCTGCTCGGCCAGCACCGGTTCGAGGCGGTACTCCACCAGCGTCTTGGCACCCATGGCGAACAGCAGGTAGGCACTGGAGAGCGCCAGCCCCCAGGCGGGGCCGCGCCGGCCGTTACCGGTGACGAGTGCCACCCCGATGCCCACCAGCAGTGGCAGGGTATAGAGTGGATCGATGATGAAGATGATCGGCCAGGCGCTGGGCCGTACATCCATGGGCCACCATAGCTGAGTGCCGTAGGTGGTCAGGGCATCGAGTAGCGGGTGCGTGACCAGGCAGAGGACGAAGAAGGCCCACCAGTGGCGCAAGGCGATGTCACCGGCCGGAGCGAAACGTTGGGCGAGTAGTGCGAGCAGGGTGCCCAGCCCGGTCAGTACGAACAGCGAGTGGGTGAAACCGCGGTGCTGGGTATAGTTTGCCACCGCATCGCCATAGTCGAAGAAGACGTCAAGATCCGGGAGGGTGCCCAGGACGGCACCGATCACCACCGCCTTGCGGCCCAGCCGATGGCCGAGCACGGCGCCCCCCACCGCTGCACCCAGTGCCGCCTGAGTCAGGGTATCCATATGTCTCGCCTCCTTTTACCGGTCGCAAGTCCGGGTCTGTTCGAAAATCGGACTTTTCGAAAAGCGGTCAGTCTGACTGCCAGGCGGGGCCGGCGGAGAGTATGCGGGCTTGGACCGGGCAGTCGTCGCGATGGGCACCGGGCAGGTAGCCGGTGCTCATCAGGAATTCACCCACTATCTCGGGCCCGGTGAAGCGGAAGGTCTTGCGAAACAGCTTGACCCAGTCGGCATGGGGCAGGGGATGGTGGTGTTCCAGCCACGCCTTGAAACTGCCATGCTCCCGGTGAAGGGACTGCACGACCCCGGCATTGTGTATGACCGCATCCACCTTGAGCCGGTTGCGGATGATGGCAGCGTCACTCAGCAGCCTCTGTCTGTCATCCTCCCCATAGTCGGCGATCCGGTCGATGTGGAAGTCCTCGAAGGCGAGGCGAAAGGCATCGCGCTTCTTCAAAACGGTCAGCCAGGAGAGCCCGGCCTGGTTGATTTCCAGCACCAGTCGTTCGAAAAGCGCTCGGTCGTCACCGACGGGGAAACCATATTCTGTGTCATGGTAGGGGCCGTGAAACGGGTGACCCGGTGCCAGGTCACAATAATGTGACATTTTGCCTTCTCCGCTGTCTTTTGCTATTGGCAAGCTCGCATCGGCTTGTCACGATTCCACTATCTGGCGTCACGCTTCAGGAGTCACTAGCATGAAAAACCTAACGGTAAACCGCAAGACGAGAAAGGCAGCGGCGCTATCCCTGCTGACCGGCGGTGCCTTGGCCCTGTATCTTGTCCTGACGCCCGGCGCCAGCACTCAAGCCGGATCGGTGGTCGAGATGTATCAGGACCCCAACTGTGGCTGTTGCACCGACTGGGCCGATCATCTCAGGGAGGAAGGCTTCGAGGTTCGCCAGCACAAGACCCGCGACATGCGCTCGGTAAAAGTGGAGCACGGTGTCACCCCGGAACTCTCCTCCTGTCATACGGCGCTGATCGATGGTTATGTCATCGAGGGCCATGTTCCGGCGGCCGACATCAAGCGATTGCTCGAGGAGCGTCCTGAGGTGGTGGGTCTGACGGTGCCTGGCATGCCCCATGGCTCACCGGGCATGGAAACCGGCCGCTTTGATGATTATGCGGTGCTCACCTGGCGTCACGAGGACCGGACGCCGGCTGTCTTCAACGAGTACACTCATGATTAGGAAAACACTGCACAACTGTCTGCGCGAGCGAATCGCTGCGTTGCGCGGAGCCGAAGCGTCGGACCGTCGGATCCTCACATATACCCCATATGCTCCGGTTCCTCTGCTCCGTGCGCCTTGCGCTTCATCTCGCTCGCCGATTTGTTCAGCGATTCCCTGGCTGTTCGCCTGAAGAGATGAAAGACAAGGAGGGCTTATGCAATTTCTGCACACCATGGTGCGCGTCAGCGACCTGGATGAGTCGCTGCGCTTCTACTGCGATCTGCTCGGCCTGAAGGAGGTGCGCCGCAAGGAGAACGAGAAGGGGCGCTTCACCCTGGTATTCCTCGCAGCACCGGAGGACGAGGCGCGCTCGGCGGAACTCAAGGCTCCCGAGCTGGAATTGACCTGGAACTGGGACCCCGAGACATACACCGGTGGACGCAACTTCGGCCATCTCGCCTACCGGGTCGATGATATCTATGCCCTGTGCGAGCGCCTGCAGGAGAGTGGAGTCACCATCAATCGGCCACCCCGCGACGGCCATATGGCTTCGTGCGAAGCCCCGACGGCATCTCCATCGAGTTGCTGCAGAGGGGGGAGGCGCTGCCACCAGCAGAGCCCTGGGTTTCAATGGAAAACACCGGCACCTGGTAAAGGAAACACTGCACAAATGCCTGCGCGAGCGAATCGCTGCGTTGCGCGGTGCTAGAGATCCTCACCTATACCCCATAGGCTCCGGTCTCTGCGCTCCGTGCGCCTTGCGCTTCATCTCGCTCGGCAATTTGTTCAGCGCTTCCTAAGACCGGCATAGAGCAATAAGGAACGAATCTCTCGATGAACAAGACTCTCTCTGGCCGAGCGCTGCTGCTGGCGCTCGTCGCCATGACCCTGGCTGCGTGTGGCGGCAAGCCCACCGAGCCGACTCGTCAAGACGAAGTGCGCGTCTCCAGCGACCACCCGGTGGTGGGGCAGCGCTGGAACCTGCTGCTGGTCGGCACCAATGAGCGTCTCTCCATGCCCACCACGCCCCATTTCGTGATTGCGGCCGACGGCCGCGTCACCGGCCATGACGGCTGTAACGCGATCAATGGCAAGGTGCAACTGGATGGCAGCAATCGCATTCAGTTCCGCGAGCTGGCCAGCACGAAAATGGGTTGCCCACAGCTCGACGATGCCCGCCGCGTCACTACCATGATGGAGACCGCCTACCGCTACCTCATCGATCACGACCGACTGGTGTTCTTCGGCCCGGATCAGCGGGTGTTAGGGGGCTGGCGCAAGGCCAACTGACGATATTGGAAAGCGCGGCCAAGTCCGCGCTTTTCAACATCCGACCTGATTACGCATAAGTTTCAGCAGGCGCCTGGTGGAGGCCGCGGCGTTACCGCTTATCGCCTATGCCGGGCAACACCGCCGGGAGTCCTGCGGCCTCCAGTCGTGAGCTGAAGCTACTCCTGGTATGGATTGACCCGTCAAGGGTTCGGTTGTCACTGGTGCATGCGGTTGTCCTCAATGCCTACGGGTCAGGGAGCGAAGGGCTATCAGCGACGGTGGATCTCTCTGGTATTCGTGGGTTGGGTACCGACCTTTCATCACTTCGTCGCGGAGCTACCCTGCTCTACAGTCGAGGGTCACCCCGCCCCGGAGGGCGGGAGCCTCATAGGAGTATCAGGGGTTCTCCCACCGGCCCGACACTCCCTGACACGTAGACACTGGGGCGCGGCCGTCATGCCGTGGCCCGGCTACCGTGCGGTTTGCCCATGGCCTCGCAAGCGATGGCCCACAGGAAACCCGCCAGTTCACGCGCCACTGCCGTGATGACCAGCTGCGTTGCCTTGCCCGTGGCGGCCAGTCGGCGGTAACGTCCGCACAGACGCTTCTGTGCCTCCCAGGCCATGGCCTGGACCGTCGACGAGGTCCGCTCGGCACGCCGCTGAATGACACGCGTCTTGCGGGCCGGGAAGCGGTAGCTCCAGCTGGCCTCTACCAGCACGCGGCGCACATGGCCGTTGCCGGTGTTGGTAATGCCGCCCTGGCGTCGGCTGCAGCCACTGGAGTGCTCGCTGGGCACCAGGCCCAGATAGGCCATCAGTTGCCGTGGCGAGTCGAAGCGACTGAGGTCGCCGAGCTCAGCGAGCACCGTCATGGCGGTGATCAAGCCGATCCCGCGCATCGCCATCAGTGCCTCGACCACCGGCGCCAACGACCAGCTCGGCAGTGCCGCTTCCATCTGCTTTTCCAAGCCGGCCACTCGGCGCTGGGCCTCCTTCACGGCATCGACGTACTCCTCCAGCACGATCTGCTGAACCGGGGTGTCGAAGCGGACCGTCTCCAGCCAGCGGAAGTGCGCTTGAGTCCACTTGCTCTTGCCGGCATAGACCTTGCCATGTCGCAGCAGGAAAGCGCTTAGCCGTTGCCGGGCCTTGAGTTCGATGGCTTTCATGTCCTCCCGGGCTCGCGTCAGATCACGGATCGCCTCCTGCTCCGGCGTGGGCACCCACACCGGCGTGAGTTCGCCGGAGCGTGACAGGCGAGCCAGCATCTGGGCATCACGCCGGTCAGTCTTGACGCGATCACCGGCCTTGCGGGGGATCAATGACGGGGCAACGACCTCACAATCCTGGCCGCTGGCCTGGACCTGGTGATAGAGCCCATAACCGCAGGGCCCCGCCTCATAGCTGAACAACAGGGGTTGGCCGCCAAAACGCTCGCTCAGCTGACGAATCAGCTTGTCAACGGCCTTGGGTTCGTTGGGGATCTCGCCGCGAAACTCGGGGTCCTGCCGTCCCGCCTCGGCGATGGAGACCGCGATGGTAGCCTTGTGAACATCCAGTCCGATATAAGCGGCATGGACGTAGCTGGCTGCGTTGAGTCGCTCAGCGGCGGTACGTACCACAACGACCTGTTGAGTTGCGTTAGACTGTTTCATGACCTGCCTCCCTCAATAGTGGCTCTGTGTTGTTGCCCAACTTCAACGTAACCCACGACGTTGAGGAGGGGCAGGTCAATCCATCATGTCTACAAGGTGGTAATTGCCTGCCGTGGCAGGAAAAGGGAAGCGGGAAACTGCGCTGGAGCCAGTCAAACAGACTGAACCAGCCAGTGGCGCAGCTGACGAAGCGATTCACGGGAACTGCTGTCCGGCCATAGCCACAGGCGGCGCCCATCGATCTCGAGCGCTATCAGCCAGGGGCCCAGATAGTGGCAACGCAGTGCGACATCATGTCGCTCTTCGCCTGGCTCGGGCCGCCAGTGCCAGCGACAGCCGACTTTTCCCTCGGGAACGATCCTCAGTTCTCCGCAGGCATGACCCTGCTCGAGCCGCCAAGCCACCAGCAGCAGCCAGGCGAGACCCAGCCCTGCCAGCCAGGCACTGCCATGGCCAATCAGCAAAGCCAGCAGCGCCAGTGACAACAGCGCATGGACCCAGCGTGCCAGCCTAGACGGGACGACGCGGATCGTTATCGGCGTTCTCGGCATGTTCCTGAATCAGCCGCACGATTCGATGAAAGGCAGGATCTTCCGGCTGTTCGCGTCGCATCAGCCAGGCAAAAAGATCCTGATCCTCCCCTTCGATCAGCAGGCGATAAGCCTTCTGGTCCTCGGAATCCAGATGGTCAAAACAGTGCTCGAGAAAGGGTATCAGCAGCAGGTCCAGCTCCCACATTCCGCGGCGTGAGTGCCAGTAGAGCTGCCGGCGCAGGGCAGCGGCCTCAGGATTAGTCGCTGGGTCATCCGATTTCGTCACATCGCTCAACGTCGGCCTCGACTGTGCAGGTGAGTGAAGCGTCAGTATACCGGAGCCACCTGAACGGGACAGCTCAGCGAGCCGGTTTCGACACATTCCTTGACCATGGTCGTAGTGCGTTGTTTTATCTCGGTTTGCGCAGTATGCTGATGAAAGAAGAATAATGCCGCCCAGGTCCAACCGGATCCGGGGACTGCTTGGAGATCACCGATGACCAAATCCGAATTGATCGAGCAGATTGCGATGCATCAGCCGGAGCTTTCGATCAAGGAAGTCGAATCTGCGGTTCGCCTGATCCTCGATGACATCACCGACACCCTGGCAGAGGGCGGACGAGTGGAAATTCGCGGTTTCGGCAGCTTTTCGCTGCACTATCGCGAGCCACGCGTCGGCCGCAATCCCAAGACCGGCGAGCCGGTCGCGCTCGAGGGCAAGTTCGTGCCACACTTCAAGCCGGGCAAGGAGCTTCGCGAGCAGGTCAATGCCAGCCGCGCCCTCGGCTACTAACCGAATTCATCACAAGGGATACCCACATGCGTTGGCTCAAAGGCCTTATCCTGGCCATCATTCTGCTGGCGGTGCTGCTGGTTGGCATCCTGTTTGCCGTGAACAACCAACAGACAGTGCCCCTCAACCTGATCTGGATGGAACTGCCGGCCGTGTCGCTCTCGGTCTGGCTGCTGGCTGCCCTGGTCTGTGGCGTGCTCCTGGGCATGCTGGCCATGACCGGGGTATGGCTCAGGCTGCGAACGGCGCTATCCCGAGCCCAACGCCAGAATCGGCAACAGCGCAAGGAGCTCGACCGGCTGCGTGTGCAGGAGCTCAAGGAACTGCCCTAGATGCCCGACGTCCTGCTGCTGGCCCTGTTGGTGGCAGCCGTTGCCATCGGCTGGTGGCTTGGCCGCCGTGAACGGCGGGGCTCCCGCGATGACGAAGCGCCGGCGTCACTGTCACGGGATTACTTCGTTGGCCTGAATTACCTGCTCAACGAGGAGCCGGATCGCGCCATCGAGACGTTTGTCGGTGCACTCGAAGTCAACAGCGAAACGATCGATACCCATATCACCCTGGGCAACCTGTTCCGCACCCGGGGCGAAGCCGACCGTGCCGTCAAGATACACCAGAACCTGCTGGCCAGACCCACGCTCACGGCCGCACAGAGCGATCAGGTCCAGCTCGAGCTGGCCCGCGACTTTCTCAACCTGGGCCTGCTCGACCGGGCCGAACGCCTGCTGCAGCAGTTGATTCGAGAATCCAGTCGGGACGAGGTTCGCCATGCTGCCAAGCGCCTGCTGGCCGACCTCTTCGATCGCGAGGGCGAGTGGCAGGCCGCCTTCGACGTGGCGCACCCCACCCTGACCCGCCAGCATGACGATATCCGCCGCGCCGCCGCCCACTGGCTCTGCGAACTGGCCGATCAGGAGCGCCACTCCGCCAGCCCCGGGCTGGCCCGCAAGCATTTGCGACAGGCGCTCTCGGTCGACGCAAGATGCGTTCGTGCCAATCTGCTGCTGGCGGCCATGGCCCAGGATACCGGCCAGTACCGGGACGCCATTCGCTTCCTGATGCGCATTCCCGATCAGGACATGGATTTTATTCCCACGGTACTGGAACCCCTGCACCACGCCTATCAGATGCTGGGTGACGAAGAAGGGCTGGTTGCCCGGCTGGAAGGCCTGCTGGAGCGTGCCCACTTCACCAGCCTGATCATCAGGCTGGCCGAGACACTGAGAAGACGCCAAGGCAACCAGGCCGCCATCGACCTGGTCAGCGAACGGCTCAACCAGTCGCCGAGCCTCGGTGGACTCGACTATCTGCTCGATCTCTACCAGCACCAGCAGCATGAGCGGGGCGCACCCGATAGCCGTATCCAACTGCTCAAGCAGCACACCCACACCCTGCTGCTGGCACGACCGCGCCACCGCTGCGGTCGCTGTGGCTTCGCCGGCGAACCGTTGCATTGGCAGTGCCCACGCTGCCGCAGTTGGGGGACGACCCGACCGATTACAGGCATCGAGGGAGAGTGATCCGACAGCTGGGGTCAGGCCAGCAGTTCCTGCTCGATGGCTTCCAGGGCCGCCATGGGATCGTCGGCCCGGGTCACGGGCCGACCTATGACCAAGTGAGTGCTGCCAGCCGCCATTGCCTCGCGCGGCGTCATGATTCGACGTTGATCATCCGCCGTGGCGAAGCTCGGCCGAATGCCGGGCGTGACCTTGAGGAAGCTGTCGCCACAGAGCTCGCGCAACCGAGCCGACTCCTGAGCCGAGCAGACCACACCGTCCATACCGCTATCCATGGCCAGCCGCGCCAGTCGCTCGACCTGTTCGACAGGCGCCACCGTGACGCCCACCTCCTGTAGATCCGCCGTTTCCATGCTGGTCAATACCGTGACCGCAATCAGATGCGTGGCCAGCCCATGGCGCTCGAGTCGCTCCCGAGCAGCCTCCATCATTCGCCGCCCACCCCCGGCATGGACATTGACCATCCAGACCCCCTGCTCGGCGGCCGCCTGAACGGCACCTGCCACGGTATTGGGAATATCGTGGAACTTGAGATCCAGAAAGACCTGGAAGCCTCGCCCATGCAGTGCCTCGACCACATCCGGGCCACTACGGGTAAACAGCTCCTTGCCCACCTTGACCCGGCAGCGAGTCGGGTCGAGCCGGTCAGCCAGGCAAAGGGCGGCATCAAGGGAAGGTTGATCCAGGGCGATGATCAGCGGCGAATCACTAGACACGATGAGGGCTCCAGTCGGCAGCTTGGTCGGTTGCAGGGAGTATATCAGCCCTTCGACTAACCGTTCCCCATCGCCTGGGCTATGCTCAAGGCCAAGGAGAAAAAAGACACAGCAGCAGGGCCGGCGGCCTTACCCCAGCCCTTGCCTGCTGGACCGGGAGGACACCATGACCAGCAACCCTCGAATCGGCCCCATCAACCTACCCGATAACCGTGCCCGGCGAGTCCTCGAATCGCTGCTGGAAGGCTCCGACATCACCTTGAACGGCGATGCTCCGTGGGACCCGAGGATCTATCATCCCGACTTCTGCTCCAGAATACTCCGACAGGGCTCGCTGGGCCTTGGCGAGTCCTACATGGATGGCTGGTGGGAGTGCGAACGCCTCGACGAACTGGCCCAGCGCCTGCTACAGCACGGTCTCGGTGAGCGTGCCCGCCCACCCTCCGACCGACTGATGTATCGCCTCCAGGCCGGGCTGATCAATCTTCAAAGCAAGGCGCGCGCTACATGGTCGGAGAAGCCCACTACGACCTGGGTAACGACCTCTTCGAAAGCATCCTCGACCCTACCATGTGCTACTCCTGTGGCTACTGGAAGGAAGCCGACACCCTGCACGAAGCACAGCTGGCCAAACTGGAGCTCGCCTGTCGCAAGCTCGAACTGCAACCCGGCATGCGGATACTCGACATCGGCTGTGGCTGGGGAAGCTTTGCCAAGCATGCCGCCAAGCACTACGGCGTCTCCGTCACCGGGATCACCATTTCCCGGGAACAGGCTGACTTGGCTCAGCAGCGCTGCTCTGGGCTGCCTGTCGAGATTCGTCTCGCGGATTACCGCGATATCCAGGGATGCTATGACCGCATCGTTTCCATCGGCATGTTCGAGCACGTGGGGCACAGAAACTATCGCGCCTACTTCGAAACCGTCACGAGGGTACTGGCGGATGGTGGACTCTTCCTGCTCCATACCATTGGCTCGAACAGCTCCTATATCACCGTCGACCCCTGGATCGATCGCTATATCTTTCCCAATGGCGTCCTGCCTTCTGCCCGACAGGTGGCAGATGCCAGCGAAGACCTGCTGCTGATGGAGGACTGGCAGAATTTCGGGCCCGACTACGATACAACGCTGATGGCCTGGCTCCAGAACCTCGAGCACCACTGGCCAGAGCTTGCCGAGCGCTACAGCGAACGCACACACCGCATGTTCCGTTACTATCTTTCTGTTTGCGCTGGTGCCTTCCGCGCCAGGGATCTCCAGCTATGGCAAGTCGTCTTCTCCCACAACCGTGCCTCTCGCTATGACGCTCCACGATGAGCCAGGCTGCGAATGAATATACCTACAACCACTGTCGGCAATTTCCTACAACAACAGCCAGATGATTTACGCTCAGTTACAACGTATATTAGCGACTCGCCAATGAATCGGCCGGTGATGACGGTACTGCCCACGCATCGGTTCTCGTCTCGCATTGAGCCGCTCTAGACATGACAAAAGCGACAGGCCTGCACGCAGCAGGGACTAAAGGACGCCCGCATGACCGAAGAGAACGCCATGACGGGTGGGGGGCTGGAGATGCCTGGCAAGGTTCGTGAGTTTACCGAACGGCTGCCCGGCATCATCTTCCAGTTTCATCGTGGCCTGGATGGTCACATGCACTTCCCCTACCTGGCCGGTAGCGGCACCGGCCTGCCTGGCATCGACCGTGATGCAATGAGCCAGGACGCACGGCACATGCTCGACCGGCTCGATGAAGACGACTATCCGAAGCTGATGGCCGCCATCGAACGTTCGGCTCGCTGGCACGTGCCAATCGCGACGAAATTCCGTATCCGACTGGCCCCTGGCCGCTCCCGGTGGGTGGCGCTGCGCGCACAGCCAGAGGATGCTCAGACGGGCATACTCTGGCATGGCCTGATGATCGATATCACCGAGCAGATGGCGGAGGAGGCCCGACTGCGTCGCCTGTCGGATACCGATGACCTCACCGGGCTGGCCAACCGCCGCAAGTTGATGGCGAAACTCGACCAGGAGATATCGAGATGCAACCGGCATGGCTCACCCCTGTCACTGATGCTGATCGATCTCGACCACTTCAAGCGCGTTAACGACACCTGGGGACACCTCCAGGGCGATCAGGTGCTGGTGGAACTCGCCCGCCTCTGCCGAGCGGTATTGCGCGAGGAAGACACCATCGCTCGACTCGGTGGCGAGGAGTTCGCCGTGATCCTGCCGACCACTCCACTCGTCCGTAGCCGTCCCCTTGCCAAGCGGCTCCAACAGCGCATTGGCGAACACGCCTTTGGCATCGAGCCCGGACAGATCACCGTGAGCATTGGCCTGGCCGAATACCGGCCAGGCGAGCCTCGGGACGTCCTCATTGAACGTGCCGATCGCTGCCTGTATGCGGCGAAGCACCAGGGCCGCAACCGGGTCGTGAGCTGACGCCGACCTCAACGTACAATCCCATGCCGCTGGAGATAACGCATCAGGCCATGCACCGGCAGATAAAGCACCAGCGGCCATCCCAGCATCAATATGGCCAGGTAGGCAAACGGCGCAAGCATCTCCTGCGGCATGCCGAAGGGACCATGCACCCAGTTGATGTTGCGCTCGGCATCGGTGAACACATAGGTCAGTGGAATCACCAGCCAGGTGAGCAGCGTCTGCCACACCAGGGCGCGGCTAGCGTAGCCGAGCCGTAGTACGGCAAGGCCCGCCACGAAGGGCAGCACCAGATGGTAGAGCGACAGCACGCGCGCCAACGGGGGGTGCTCCGGGTCGAACATGTACTCGGTGCCGCCGATCGGGTGGAACCCGGTCAGCCAGGCTACCCCTACGTCAAATCCCCAGAAGAGCCCGACCAGCAGCACGGCCAACCACTGCATTGAGAGCAGCAGCCGGTTCTCCATCCATAGTCCAATCAGGATCAGGAAACTGGCCAGATTGCATAGCCAGAAGTAGTTCTGGGCACCCAGCATGACGGCATAGGCCGGCGCCCAGAACAGGATCCAGACCGAAAAGAGGAGTTTGAGCCAGAGTGGCAGTCGGTGAGCGAAACGAGGCATGGCGCACTCCTTGAAGCATGCACTCCCAGCATAGACCTTCAAGCCAAGCCCTCCGATTGATTGACAGGGTATCCGTACGGCCCGAAAGTGATATGACGCTCCCGACACTCTCGACACTACCCCAGGAGGATGCCATGCCCCGGCTTTCTCGGCAGCCTTGCGAGGCCTGCCGTCGCAATGCACCAACCGTCAGCGACGCAGAGATACTGTTGTTCAAGCCGGAGGTTCCCGAGTGGCAGATCCTCGAGCGCAATGGCATCATGCAGCTTGAGCGGGTCTTTACCTTCACCGACTTTCAGCAGGCGCTGGCCTTTACCAACCGTGTCGGCGAGATCGCCGAGGCGGCCGGTCACCACCCGGCCCTGCTGACCGAATGGGGAAAGGTTACCGTGACCTGGTGGTCACACAAGATTCAAGGCCTGCACCGCAACGACTTCATACTTGCCGCCAGAACCGACGAGGTAGCGAATTAAATGTTCGAACATATTGAGCGGGTCCCCGGGGATGCCATCCTCGGCTTGATCGAGGCCTTCAAGAAGGACACCAACCCCCAGAAGGTCGATCTCGGCGTTGGCGTCTACAAGGACGCTCACGGCAACACGCCGGTAATGCGCGCCGTGAAGGAAGCCGAAGCCCTGCTGCTCAAGAACGAGACCACCAAGACCTACATTGGCTCCCACGGCGCTCCAAGCTATGGCGCAGTGGTCCTGCCCATGGTGCTGGGCCAGGGGTCACCGGTGCTGAAGGCCGGCCGTGCCAGCGCCACCCAGTCTCCGGGCGGCACCGGCGCTTTGCGCCTGGCGGCGGATTTCATTGCCCACCAGTTGCCCGGCAAGGACATCTGGGTCAGCGACCCGACCTGGCCGAATCACCTGGGCATCTTCCCTGCCGCCGGTCTGACACTGCACAAGTATCCCTATGTGGATGCCGATAATCGTCTGGACTTCGACGGCATGCTCGGGGCCCTGAAGTCGATTCCCGAGGGCGATGTGGTGCTGCTGCACGCCTGCTGCCACAACCCTACCGGGTTCGATCTCTCCCGCGATCAATGGCAACAGGTCCTGGGCGTGGTCCGCGAGCGCAAACTGCTGCCGCTGATCGACTTCGCCTACCAGGCTTCGGTGAGGGGCTCGACGAGGATGCCTATGGCGTTCGCCTGATGGCCGAGACCCTCGATGAGGTGATCATCACCAGCTCCTGCTCCAAGAACTTCGGCATCTACTGCGAGCGTACCGGCTGCCTGATCATGGTGGCGAAGGACACCGAGCAGATGGAGAACGTGCGTTCCCAGGTCGCCATCGTGGCTCGTGAGAACTACTCCAACCCGCCGGCCCACGGCGGCGCCATCGTCAGCGAAATACTGCACTCAGCTGAACTCACGGCCCTGTGGCGCGAGGAGCTGACTGAAATGCGCGACCGCATCAATACCCTGCGTCGCGACTTCGTCGAGGCCCTCAAGCCCTATGGCCTCGACCAGAAGTATGCCTGTGTCGCGGAGCAGCGTGGCATGTTCTCCTATACCGGCCTGACCCCGGAGCAGGTCGACCGGCTGAGGGACGAATTCGGCATCTACATGGTGCGCTCGGGGCGCGCCAATGTGGCAGGCTTCTCTCACGAGAACCTTCCCTACCTGGCCAAGGCGATCGCTGCCGTCAATTGATTCAGCGCCATCCACGACGCCCCCGGAGCCATGCTCGGGGGGCCGTCGTGTGTCAGGCCAAGGGAAGGCCTATCGGTAACTTCTGGCTCTCCTGTGCGTCACTTCCGTGGAGACTCAATCGCATGGAACAGCGGCCGAATATTGTCGATGAGATAGCGATCATCGAAGTCGGCCACCGCCTTCAACGCCTTGAGGTCCGGCATCGTCACGGTGTGGCGCTCCCGGAAGACCAGCCCTTCATCGCTGAGGGCGGTCAGGGTACGGCTGACATGAACCGGACTGAGGCCGAGCAGGTCCGCCAGTAGCTCCTGGGATAACGGCAGGCGAAAGCTGTCGTGACCCTCGGCTTGCGTCTGCTTCAGGCGCTGGTAGGTTTCCAGCAGGAAATGCGCCAGCTTCTGCTTGGCATTGCGTCGGGCCAGGTTGACCAGACGCTCCGTGAGCAGCACCTGTTGGCGGCTGGAAATGGCGAACATGATGGTCGTCAGGATCATTGATTGGCGAAACAGATCCAGTACGTGCTGATGCGGGAAATAACACACCACGCCATCCTCGGCCATCTTCACCCCCGCCAGGCGCTGGGAGAAGGCGAACTCCCGCAGGCCGATGATATCGCCCGGCAAGAACAGTTCGAGAATCTGACGGGTGCCATTCTCCAGGATGCGGTAGGAGTAGGCCCAGCCACGGCTCAGGGTGCAGAACTCATTGGCGCTATCCCGCTCCTCCCAGAGCTGCGTGCCCGCCTTGACTGCTGTCGGGCTTCTTTCGAGCTCGAGCAGCAGCTTTACGTCTTCACGGGGCAGGTCATAGTAGTAGCTGAAGTGACGAACGATACAGCTATCCAAGTGCTCCACCTTCACTCCCCTCCTCGTTCGGCGCAATGGGAAACTGCGGCAGCAAGCTCAGGAGCCATGAATCAGGGTGACGGAACACGTCGAACCATCGGCTTGGGCTTGCGATAGCGGTGACCGAACCGTCTCGACCATTCGGCAGCCAGGGCGCGCAGATGGTTCAGTACACCAAGAATGCACTTTTTCTTTAGTAAACCGCAACTTCTGTAACGGCTATCTTATCCCGCGTCACGTCAAGCCGCCTGACTTTCCACGAGCGTTGGCACGGCGTTACGGCTAAGCCTAAAGCAGGCTTGACCAAACAGTCAGAAAAAAGCCAGACTGACCCGGCCTTGTATACAACCCCATAACAGAAGAGGCTCACCATGGCGGCAACCCCTGTGCACTACCCGTGGTACAAGAAGGAGGACACCGACGCCTTCTTCGCCCTGTTCCAGAACAATATTGCCAACTTCGTCATCATCGCCATCACCATGCTGGGCATGGGCTTTCCCGCATCGATCGTCTTCGGCCAGGTGCTTCCGGGGGCCGCCGTGGCGGTGATGGTGGGCAACTTCTACTACGCATGGACGGCGGCCCGCCTGGCACGCAAGGAGAACCGCGCCGATGTCACTGCGCTCTCCTACGGCATTTCGACGCCGGTGATGTTCGTCTTCCTGTTCGGCGTACTGCTGCCCGCCAAGCAGTTGACCGGGGACGCCGAACTGGCCTGGAAAGTGGCGGTAGCCGCCTGTTTCATCAGCGGCGCCATCGAAGCGCTGGTCAGCCTGGTGGGACGCTGGGTGCAGTACCACCTGCCTCGTGCCGCCATGCTCGGGGCCGTGGCCGGTGTCGCACTCACCTTCATCGCCGGCGAGATGCTGTTCAAGACCCTGGAGATGCCGATCGTCGGCCTGCTGGTGCTGGCCATCATCATCATCGGCCTGGTCGCCAGGGTATCCATGCCATTCCGGATTCCCACCTCGCTCTTTGCCATCGTGTTAGGCACCGCCATGGCCTACCTGATCGGCGATGCCGGTGGTGAACGCTTCAGCGATGCCTTCACCCACCTGGGCTTCTATCCGCTGCTGCCCAACCTGGCCTGGCTCGAGGGCCTGGGCCTGCTGTTCACCGGTATGTTGGCGGTGCTGACGGTGGTCTTGCCGATCACTCTCTACAATGCGATTGAAACCATGAACAACGTCGAGGCCATGGAAGCCGCCGGTGACAAGTACGACGTCCGCGAATGCCAGGCCGTGGACGGTGCCGGCACCATGATCGGTGCACTGTTCGGCGGTGTCTTTCCCACCACCGTCTACATCGCCACGGTAGGCGCCAAGTGGATGGGGGCCGGTCGCGGCTACAGCATTCTCAACGGCGCCGTCTACGCCATCGCCACCATGTTCGGCCTGATTGCCGCCTTGGCCGCCATCATTCCGGTGTCGGTGGTGGCGCCCATCCTGGTATTCGTCGGCATGTCGATGATCGCCACCGCCTTCCAGAGCAACGATACGCGCTACTACCCCGCTGTCGCGCTGGCCATGCTGCCCTACTTCGCCAATTACGTCATGACGCGATTCAATCGCGGTGCCGGCGAGGTGGTTGCCGATATTTCGGGTGGTATCGTTGCCATGGGCCAGGGCGCCATGTTCATGGCCATCTTCATCGGTGCGATGACCGTATCGGTGATCGACCATCATTTCCGCCGTGCCGCCGTGTTTGCCGCCATCGCAGCGGGGTTCTCCTTCGTGGGCTTGATGCATGCACCCGAACTGGCCTTCAATGCGGCCTCCGACTTCACCCTGGGCTATCTGGGCATGGGGGTGCTCTTCCTCTACTTCGCCTGGCAACAGGAGCGCCTTGCTGCTCCACGACCGGCACCCACCACGCCTCCCGCTGCCGACTAGGCCTGTCGCCCGCTCAACCACCGAAAAGGCCCTGCCGGGTTTACCCGGCAGGGCCTTATACGGGTTCATCGCAGACTGGCGTGAAGCGGGCGGTGTCGCTGTCGCAGATGATCGTAGCCGGTCATGACAGTCTCCGCCAAGGCGCCTGACGGCACTAGTCTGCGATGAACCTTATTTCGTAGCAGTCGGCCTATGACGGCAGGACGCCACCAGGCTCACGGCCCGGTGGCGCCCATAGCAGACCAATCAGCGATTGCGCCCATCGGTCAGGCGACTTTATTACTGCGCAGGCGGAGCTTGCTGCTGCTGCATTTGCTGTCGCATCTGATTCATCTGCTGCTGCTGCTGTGCCATCACCTCTTCCAGCTGGTTACGCTGCTCTTCAGTGAAGACGGCTTCCACTCTGGCCTGCAGCAGAGTTGATTCGGCGGCGAGCTCGCCGGTCAGCTCACCCAACCTTGTTGCGTCCTGACGAATCGCTGACTCATCGAAATTGGGATCGATGTGGTCGGCCAGCCGAGTCTGAAGGGCCTGGGCTTCTTGCTCCATGGGCTGCAACCGCTGCTGGGCGTCGTCCAGAAGGCTCCGAATCTCCTGCTGCTGGCCATCGTTCAGGTCCAGCAATTCATTCAGCTGATCCACCTGGTCACCTTGCTGCGGCGGAGCCTGCATGGACTGCTGTGCCATGGCCGGTGATGCCATGCCCAGTGCCACGAGGGCCGTTGCTACAAGTTTGACTACTTTCATCTATTGCTCCGATTCGTCATGGACAAGTCTGTGGCTGAATGGCCACCCACCCTACCCCTGACAAGGGAAAACACAACTAGTTCGGCCCGTTGCTCCTGACATCAGGTAGCGGCCGATCAGACTCGACACCTTCCCTGCCACTACCGAGGCGCTGGGGACTACTGCCCAGGATCCGCCGAAGCATATACCAGGCGGTCAATCCGGCCAGCAGATTACCGGTCGCCGCTCCCAGCGCCAATCCGGTGAGGCTTCCGAGCTGCGCCCCCAGCCATAGACAAGGCAGGTAGAAGAGAAAGAGTCTCGCACAGGAAAGCAGCATGGCACGCAGTGGCCAGCCCAGGGCATTACCCGCCGAGACCACCAGCATGCAGACGCCGAGCAGGGTATAGCTCGGCAACAGAAACCGGATCAGGATAGCCAGATCATCACGCACCTCGGGGTTGCCGGAGAGCGCCAACGCTACCCAGGATGCTGCACCCGCCATCACCACCCCGAGTCCCAGTTGCCAGAGCATGACGACCTTGAGCGCCAGCTTCATGAGCCGGTGAATCTGCTCCCAGTCCCCAGCACCATAGCAGCGCCCCAGCCAAGGAGGCAGGGACATGGTCATGGCCAGAACCACCATCAGTGACACCGTCTCGAGACGGCTGGCCAATCCCCAGGCCGCTACCGTGGTTTCGCCGAGACTCGCCACCACCGAGATGGCCAGCATGGCTGCCAGAGGGGGCATCAACTGGCTGACCATGGCGGGGCCAGCAATACCGGCAAAGGGGCGGGCCGAGCGGGCCAGTTCTCCTCCCAGTCCACGACGCGACAGCCAGTCGGTACGCATGAGGCGACGTCCCAGTACCAGCAGGCCACAACTGAATGCCAGTGTCGTTGCCCAGGCGGCGCCGGGCAGTCCCAGCCCCTCCCAGGGTCCGATACCAAAGATCAACAAGGGGTCGAGCGTCAGATTTACCAGGCTGGTGATGACCATCAGCTTGCCGGGCAGTCGCGTATCCCCATGGGCGCGAAACAGACTGTAGCCAAAGTAGAGCGCGGCACCCAGCCATGCCGCCAGCAGCTGAGGTGCCCAGTAGGCACGGATCAGCTCGCGCGTGGCCGCATCGGCCCCCAGGCGAGCGAATACCGGCTCCTGCACCCACCAGAGCAGCAGTGCCAGCAGTGCGATAAGGGTCGTACCCACCAACAGCACCAGAAAGCCCAGTCGCCGGGCGCGCTCCTGTTCGCCGGCCCCCAGTGTGCGGGAAATCATCGCGGCAATCGCGATCCCCAGCCCGACCTGAACACCGATGACCAGGAACGATAGCGGGAAGGTGAAGGATTGTGCTGCCAGCGGCGCGGTACCCAGCCGAGCAATGAAGGCGCTGTCCACCAGCTGAAAGCCGAGCAGCGCCAGCACGCCGATGGCCATGGGCCAGGTCTGGCGCCACAGGGTCAGGCCCAGGGATACTTGAGTCTTGTCAGCAGCGACCACAGCGGCTCCAGTATGCAAGGGAGCCGGGTATTCTACGTCAATCTACCCTGACGTTCAGTCCGATAGCCCCTCAGGGCCAGGGATAAAGCCAGCCAGTAGGCGAACCACTTCTTCGGCCGGCATCGGCCGGTAGAAGAAATAGCCCTGGATGAGGTCACAGTGCATCTCCCTGAGCAGTGTCAACTGCTCAGCGTTCTCGACGCCTTCGGCGACAACCTCAAGGCCAAGACGATGGCCGATAAAGATCGCCGCCTCCATGATGGCCCGATCCTTGGGTTGATTCGGGGCGTCACGAATAAAGGAGCGATCGATCTTGAGGGCCGTAACTGGAAAATGCTTCAGGTAGCTCAGCGATGAGTAGCCGGTGCCGAAGTCATCAATGGCGATGCGCACGCCTCTATGATAGAGGCGTGTCAGCCCCTCGAGCACGCTCTCGTCCGCGTCAATCAGGACATTTTCCGTCAGTTCGATACCGATATCTTGTGGCGCCAACCCATACCGCACCAGGCAAGACTCGAAACGCTCCAGGAAGCCGGGGCGCGTGAGCTGACTCCCGGAGACATTGATATCGATTCGATGCTCACCGAAGTTCATGCGCTTCCAGACCTGCTGCTGGCGACAGGCCTCCTCCATCACCCAGTCTCCCAGGCGATGGATCAGGCCAGATCGCTCGGCCAGTGGAATGAACTCGCCCGGCCCTACCTGGGGCCCCTCCGCTGGTTGCCAGCGCAGCAGCGCCTCCAGATTCTCGATCCGACCACTGGTCGCCGATACCTGTGGCTGGTAATGCAGGGAGAACTCACCGTTCTCCATTGCCTGGTCAAGCTGTGTTCCAAGATCGTGCTGCCGCACAAGTTCATCGTGCAACTGCTGCTGAAAGTAGCGCAGGCTTCCACGACCATCCAACTTGGCCCGGTTCTTGGCCACATCGGCATTACGGATCAAGTCACGCGCCGCCAGCCCATTGTCTGGAAAGAGAGCCACACCGATACAGGCTGATATCTGTTGTTCACGACCGTTCAGCACAAAGGGGGCACGAAAGACCCGTTGGACCTTGTTGACCAGGCGCCTGATATCCGCTTCCTTCAGCAGGCCGGGAAAGGCCAGCACAAACTCATCGCTGGAGACACGAGCGATCAGGTCGGTTGCTCGTTGGCATCGACGCAGGCGCTGTGCAAGGTCGATCAGCAGGTAGTTCCCTTGCTCGTAGCCCAGCGCATCGTTGACCTCAACGAAGTGGTCGATATCCAGATATACCAGTGCCAGATGATGCCCCTGACGCTCGCAGTCTTGAATCAATAGCCCAAGCTCATTTTCGAACGTCTGGCGATTGAAGAGGTGGGTCAGGCTATCGAAGCGAGTGGCAAAATCCAGGTCACGATGCGCACGCTTCTGGTCGGCGAGATCCACGTCCACGCAGAACATCAAGGGGGAGTCGGTATGCTCCCCCAACATCACGTGGTGGGAGAAAACCGGTACCAATATCCCACTCTTGTGCTGGAGCTCCAGCTCTTCCGCCGGAATTTCAATATTATTCTGGACCCAGGCTCGATGAGCCTGGACAACACTCTCTCGCATGAAGTCTGGAATGATCAGGTCTTCCAGCAACTGACCCTGCGCCTCCTCGGCACTGTATCCATAGAGTCGACTGCTGGCCTCATTCCAGTAGATGACGCGCCGATCGCGGTCATAGCCTTGAACCGCCACCTTGGGCAGGCTTTCCAGCAGGGCACGAAACCGGTGCTCGCTTTCCAGGTACTGTCGGCGCAGCAAGTCCACTTCTGTTTCGCACGTGCCGGAATCAAGCCTGTCGATCGAGGGCTCGGATTCGGTCATGTCACACAGGTCCTTGTGGCTCTCCTCCAGTGGGCATTCCGGCTCTCGTCTGTGACGGTTTTCGCGGCCAGTCATGAGGAACCTCATTCAGCGCAAAGGGGCGAAGCCAAGCTTTGTATAGGATGCCTTGCTAACCAGCATGGAATATGTACAACTAATAGTTATACACATACTGGTCCGGTAAGCCTATCGCGAAGGCTCTATTTTTCACTACATTTCGTTGCTTTTTGCAACAAATGTTCTCATTTTTCTCCTGCTGCCTTGTTTTTCCAACAGGCAACAACTGGGCAATTTCGCTCAACAGGAGAAATTCTCATGAAACTTGATACGCTCAAGCACGGCTTTGATCACACGACCATGCCCGCCCACCCCTTGGCGGATTACTGGCCTGCAGACGTCATCGAATCGCTGGCTCACCGACACTGGGCAAGAACCGAGGTCCGTTCGAGGATTGATTTGGCCGCCTGGCAAGGCTACCTCGCCGACCTGCCGCGCGATCCTTACGTCAATCTACGCTGGAAGCGTATGTCATGGCTGACACTCAACGAGGAGAATGATGTCGAGGACATGGGGGAGTGCCCCATGGCCCAGGGCGGCGCCTTCAACGATGCCGAAAGCATGGCCGACCGACTGCGCTACTATTCACCTCTTACCCGGGAGTTCATGTCCCGGCCGGATGTCAAAGCCTTCGTGCGGGCCTGGGCAAGGCTCTGGAACATCGGGCCCCGGGAGCCGATCCTGATGCAGATTACGGGCGTACGTGGCGAAGGGTGTGTCGATCCACTCCAAGGCCAGGGCATTCACGCCGATGGCTGCAAGGCACTGAGCATCATGGTGCTCAACAGGGAGAACGTCACCGGAGCCGAAAATCATCTCTACCATGACAAGGAGGGGAGGTATTCCCTACTGGATGCCACTCTGGATCCCGGTGATATTCTTCATCTTCGTGACGATAGAGTGTTTCATAGCGTCGATGGCATCAGGCAGTGCAATATTGCGGCACCCTTCGAGCGGTTTATCATCATCATCAACAGCCGCTTCGTGGATGAATTCCAGAACCGCATGCTGAGACGCCACTTCCCCGAAGCGGTGCTCAACGAAACTCACTAACGGTTCCTGGAACGAGCCGATTGAAGAAGAAATGCCCCCGAGGATCACCTCGGGGGCATATTTTTTCCATTAGATCAAATGGCTAGCGCTAGATTACTGACGAACGCCCTCGAAGGTCACGTAGAGTTCGAGCTCGTGCATCACTTCCGGAAAGTCACTCATGTCGATGCCATAATCTTCCAGCGTCAGCATGGTGCTGCCCTCGAAGCCGGCCCGATAGTTGCCCCAGGGGTCCTCTCCCTCGCCCATCAGGGTGACCGGCATCTCGACCTCGCGGGTCTCCCCTTTCAGCGTCAGCTCACCGGTCAGTACGCCTTCGCTGTCGCCATTGGGAGTGAAGCCGGTGGTGACGAAGGTGGCGGTAGGGTAGTCGCCAGCACTCAGGAAGTCATCGCTCAGGAAGTGACGGTCGCGCTCGGCGTGATTGCTGTTGAGGCTGGTGACGTCGACTTCCATCTCGACGCTGGAGGCCTCGAGGTTGTCGGCATCGTAGTGGAAGCGCCCTTCGAAGGACTCGAAGTTGCCCAGGATGTACGAGTAGCCAGGTGGTTGATCTTGAACTGGATAAAGGCGTGCTGGCCGTCGGTGTCCACGACATAGTCGGCGGCCTGAGCCTGGGACAGCGGAATCAGGGCAGCGGCGGTCAGTGCGGTAACGAGGGTTGTCTTCTTCAGCATGGAGGTCTCTCCTTGGGGATGAAACGACTCGAGGGTGATGGCGACGCCTGGGCGGCGCCATCGAAACGGACCGCTCAACCGCGGCGTGAATGCGACGGGTTGAGCATGCGTGCCAGGGTGTCGTGGCGATCGAGGAAGTGGTGCTTGAATGCCGCCAGGGCATGGCCACTGGCCAGCAGCATCAAGGCCAGGGCGCTGTACCAGTGTATATCCCCAGCGATGGATTCCTGATTGGGCAGCCGGCTGATCAGCGCCGGCACCTCGAACCAGTCGAAAACACTGATCCCGCGACCTCGGGCGGTTGAGATCAGGTAACCGCTGATCATGACCACCAGCAACAGCCCGTAGAGCGCAGTGTGGCCTAGATGCGCCGCCAGCCGTTCGAAGCGACTGCCCTGGGCGGCAGGTGTCGGCTGCATGAAACGCCACGCCAGGCGCAACAGAGTGGCGAACAGCAGCAGCATGCCGATGGAACGGTGCCACCAGGGCGCCAGATTGTACCAGGCGTGGAAGTAGCTTAGATCGACCATCCACCAGCCCAGCGCAAAGAGCCCGATAATGGTGACAGCGCTGAGCCAGTGCAGTGCGATACTGATCAGGCCCCAGCCGGAGCGAGTGTTACGCCACATGCGACATCCTCGTTCGAAAAAACGAATCGTTCGCAAGCTTACCCGAGGGTGACGCGGAGGTCCGCTGAAAAAATCTGCATGTAACGTTCGGAAAAATCCCATGCTGCAGCGCAAAGCAGATGGAACTAATTGAACATACGCCAATGTGCTGACAGAGCCGGTCGGTTTACCGTCCCGGCACTGGCTCAAGCCAGTGCGTCGAGGCCCCGGGCGAGATCGGTACGAATATCCTCCAGATTTTCCAGACCGACGGCCACCCGAATCAACCCCTCCGCGATCCCTGCCGCGGCTTTCTGCTCCTCGGAGAGACGCCCGTGGGTCGTGGTGGCAGGATGGGTGATGGTTGTTTTCACGTCGCCCAGATTGCCGGTAATGGAAAGCATGCGCGTGGCATCGATGACCGACCAGGAACCTTCACGCCCGCCCTTCACCTCGAAACCGAGTACCGCGCCGAATCCCTGCTGTTGTCGCGATGCCAGCGCATGCTGGGGATGGTGCTCAAGCCCACTGTAGTAGACCCGCTCCACCGCCGGCTGCCTCTCCAGCCACTGCGCCAGCGCCAGCGCATTGGTGCAATGGGCACGCATGCGCAGGCTCAAGGTTTCAAGCCCCTTGGTGAAAATCCAGGCGTTGAAGGGGCTCAGGCAGGGGCCACAAGTTCGTACCACACCGAAGACCTCTTCGAGCTCCTGGTTGCGCCCGACCACCGCTCCGCCCACTGCCCTGCCCTGCCCGTCCAGGTATTTGGTGGCCGAGTGGATCACCAGGTCGGCCCCCAGTGTCAGAGGCCGCTGGAGAGCCGGCGTCAGGAAGCAGTTGTCGATGGCCAGCAGGGCATCATGACGGTGGGCGATCTCGGCCAGCGCCTTGATGTCGACGACCTCCGACAGCGGATTGGAGGGGGTCTCGGCGAACAGCAGCCGGGTCTTGGGTGTGATGGCCGCTTCCCAGGCCGTGAGATCCGATAATTCCACATAGCGTGTGGAAATGCCCAGCTTGCCGAAATACTTGTCGAACAGGCTGACCGTCGAACCGAACAGCGAGCGGGAGGCGACGATCTCATCCCCCGCCGCCAGCAGTGCCATGACCGTGGCAAGGATGGCCGACATGCCGGAACTGGTGGCCACGCAGCGCTCGCCCCCCTCCATGACCGCAAGACGACGCTCGAAGGTATGCACCGTGGGATTGGTGAAGCGCGAGTAGACGTTGCCGGCCTCCTCACCTCCGAACTTCCGCGCGGCTTCCGCCGCACTGCCATAGACGAAGCTCGACGTGGGGAATATCGGTTCGCTGTGCTCCTGCTCGAAGGTGCGCTGGTGACCGGCGCGAATCGCCTGGGTCTCCAGCGCCCAGGCCGCTTCCGGTGTCGGGTCGTCTTGCATGTTCGGTCCCTTTCTTCGTCGCAACGGTGGTGGAGAGCTCTTGGCCAGAGTGGTCGATGGCGCAGTGACAGCGATCAATCGTCGATGTCGTCATCCTGGTTGTGCATTCCCACCAGCGCGTGACCACCCGTGCTCTGCTGCTGCTTGGCCGCGTCGTTGCGCGATGCTTCGAGGGCCGACAGGTAGCCGGCATCGATATCGCCGGTGATGTAGCGACCGTCGAAGACCGAACAATCGAAGGTGGCCAGTTCCGGGTTCACCTCACGACAGGCCGCCTTGAGGTCGTCCAGGTCCTGATAGAAGATCCTGTCGGCGCCGATCAGTTCGCCCACCTCCGCTTCGCTGCGCCCATGGGCAATCAGCTCCGTGGCGGCCGGCATGTCGATCCCGTAGACGTTAGGATAGCGCACCGGCGGCGCCGCCGAGGCGAAGTAAACCTTGTTGGCGCCGGCTTCCCGGGCCATCTGGATGATCTGCTTGCAGGTGGTACCACGTACGATGGAGTCGTCCACCAGCAGGACGTTCTTGCCCTTGAACTCGATATCGATGGCGTTGAGCTTCTGGCGCACCGACTTCTTGCGCTGGGTCTGGCCCGGCATGATGAAGGTGCGGCCGATATACCGGTTCTTCATGAAGCCTTCACGGTAGGTCACGCCCAGGTGCTGGGCCAACTCCAGTGCCGAGGTGCGCGACGTATCGGGAATCGGGATGACCACGTCGATGTCGTGTTCCGGCCATTCGCTGCGAATGCGGTCGCCGAGCTTGCGGCCCATCTGCATGCGGGTGCCGTAGACATAGGCCCCGTCGAGGATGGAGTCCGGGCGGGCCAGGTAGACGTGCTCAAAGATACAGGGCGAGAGGCTGGGCCGGTCGGCACAGGATTGCGTGTGGATATTGCCTTCCATGTCGACGAAGATCGCCTCGCCGGGCGCCAGGTCGCGGTGGAGTTCGAAGCCACCCACGTCGAGTGCCACCGACTCCGAGGCGATCATCACCTCCTGGCCGTTGCCCTCGTCGCGGGTACCGAACACCACCGGACGAATGCCGTTGGGATCGCGGAATGCCACCAGGCCAAAGCCGTTGATGATCGCCACGGCCGCATAGCCACCCCGGCAGCGCCGATAGACACGACGCACGGCGTCGAAGATATCACCCGGCTCCAGGTGCGGCCCCTGCTTGCCCAGCTCATGGGCGAAGACATTGAGCAGCACCTCGGAGTCGGAACTGGTATTGATGTGACGCAGGTCGGAGGAGAACAGCTCCTGCTTGAGCTGATCCGAGTTGGTCAGGTTGCCGTTGTGCGCCAGGGAGATGCCGTAGGGCGAGTTGACGTAGAAGGCTGGGACTCCGCCTCGCTGGACGACCCGGCCGTGGGGTAGCGTACGTGGCCAATGCCCACGTTGCCCTTCAGGCGCGCCATGTGGCGAGTATGGAAGACATCGCGTACCAGACCGTTGCTCTTGCGGAGCAGGAAGCGGCCTTCGCTCCAGGTCATCATGCCGGCGGCATCCTGTCCGCGATGCTGTAGCACTGTCAGGGCGTCATAGATCGCCTGGTTGACGGTCTGCTTGGCCAGAAGGCCCACGATACCGCACATTCCACCTTACCTCGCTGCCATGGGGGCCGGCCTGGGCCGGCTTATCATTCGCTTGTCGTTCGCAGTTCAGGGTCAATCGTCGAAAATCGGCCGGTCAGGGCCGGTGTTGAAAAACGGGTGTGTTGCAAAGCATGGGCTTCAGAGCGTTCGATCGTCGGGCACCGACGATTCAGTGGGCTCGGGAGCTTCGCGACCATCCGGAAACGACAGGTTTCGCCACGATTCGGGCGTCTCGGGCACCCGATCCTCCCACGCCTCCAGCTGGCTGACCGCCCAGTCACGCAGCTGCTCGAAGGCGGGCCTCAGCTCGGCTTCCTGCCAGGCTTGCAGCTGGGCCAACGGCGTCAGCGTGATCAGGATGGTCGCGATGATCAGTATCGCCGCTCCACGCGCCACGCCGAAACAGGCACCGGCCACGCGATTGAAAAAACCCATGCCGACCCACTCCACCGCCGCATGAACCATGCGGATGACGATGCCGCAGAGCAGGATGACGCCGAGAATCACCAGCACGAAGGCCAGCACCAGGCGACCATCGGGGTTGTCGATGAAACCCGACAGCAGATCGGCCACCGGCTCGGCCAGCAGTCGTGCCGCCAGCAGGGCGATGATCCAGGCGGCGAGCCCGAGCCCTTCACGAATCAGGCCGCGCATGAAACCCGCCAGGGTCGACACCGCCAGTACGCCGAGAAATATCCAGTCGATCCAGGTCAGTAACATGGGCTCACTCTCTGCATCACTCCCTCACCCTGCGTCACTCCCTTACCCGCACCAGCAGTCCCTGAAGGTTGGCCTGCTCCTTCAGTTCGGCCATGGCGCGTTCGCCGGACTCGGATGAGTCATAGGGCCCGACATATACCGTGGTCATGTTGTTGTCCCGCCGACGGCTATAGACAGAGAAGCCCTGCTCCTCCAGCTGGGCGTGAAGCCGCTCGGCATTGCCCGGCTCACCAAAGCTGCCAACCTGTACCGCCCACTCACCGGCGGGAGTCGCTGGCGTGGCGCTCGGCGCAGGGTCGGCCTGCTGGCTGTCCATCCGCTCGGATGCCGCACGGGCCAGGTCGGCAATGGGGTCCTCGACAGGCGGCGTCCCGAGCCGGTGGCTCGCCGGCCTGTTGCGCGGGGTCCGGCTGGATCACATCGGCAGGCGGCACCTCGACAACGGCCGTCTCTTCCACTGCCTCGACGTCAGATTCGGCGGCATCCATATCCACAGGTTCAGGCAGCGTGCCAACCTCGCCCGCCGACTCTGGGCCACGTATCTCCCCCAGGCTGCCCGGGGGCTGGGGATCGGGCACATCGCGGCGCTCAACCGGAACCGGCTGTTCAATGCTCATGACCGGTTGCGGCCGCTCGTCGCGAGGCGCCGGGTCGTCGAACAGCATCGGCACGAAGATCACCGCCAGGGCGATCAGGATGATCGCCCCACTGACTCGTTCACGCATTCCGTACTTCATCTTGACCTCCTGCCCAGCTAAGCCAGACCTACGCCTGCATCCATGCCAGAATGGCGCCTACGGTAAAGAAGGAGCCGCAGACCAGTACTCGATCCTCAGGGGAGAGCCGGTCGCTGATCCACTTGGCGCCTGCCTCCGGCGAGGCCGCCTGAAAGGCCACTGTCGCACCACTGCCAAGCACGTGTTCGGCCAATTCCTCGGCCGTGCGTGCGCGTGAGCCCTCCAGCGTCACTGTCACCCAGGCATCCGCCACTGTCGACAGTGCACCGATCACCCCATCGGCATCCTTGTCACCCAGCATGCCCAGCAGTATCCAGGTTCTGCCTGTACAGGGCATGGCCTGCAGCCGCCCCGCCAGATAGGCCGCGGCGTGGGGATTATGCCCGACGTCGAGACACCACTGCCCCAGCACTGCATCCGCCCAGGCAGCCTGACCTCGGTAAGCGCCAGCCGGCAGGCGGGGGCATCCAGGGCCACATCGGCCAGTGCGAGTGCCTGAAGGGCCGTTGCTGCATTGTCCAGCGGCAGGCCGGGGTCCGGCAAGTCTTCAAGGGAAGCGTTATTGATGGAGAGCCCAGCACCCTGCCAGCGCCAATTGGAAGGCCCCGTCTCATGCCACTGAAAGGTCTCACCTAAAGTCAAGACCGGAGTCCCGAGCGCTGAAGCCGTTGCGCGTACGCTGTCGGGCAGCACTTGGCTACCCAGGACCGCCGGCCTGCCAGGACGAAAGATACCCGCCTTCTCACGGCCGATGCCTTCGAGGTCGTCGCCCAGGTAAGCCGAATGATCCCGGGCAATGGTGGTCACCACCGCCACGTCGCATCGATGATATTCACCGCATCCAGCGTCCGCCCAGGCCGACCTCCAGGATTGCCAGGTCCGGCTGAAAGCCGGCGATGGCCCACAGGGCGCCCAGGGTGCCGACTTCGAAGTAGCTCAGACTGAGCGGATCGCCGTCAAGGCGTGCCGCCTCCACCGCTTCGAACCCGGCAATCAGCATGGCGTCGCTGGCCTCGGCCCCATCCAGGCGCAGCCGCTCGTTGTAGCGCAGCAGGTGCGGCGAAGTGTAGCTGGCGGTGGAAAGGCCGTGCGCACGGGCCAGTGCCTCGAGCATGGCCACCGTGGAGCCCTTGCCGTTGGTCCCAGCCACGGTAATGACACGCCTAGCCAGGGTGGCATCGAGCAGCCCCATCCGCCGGCCGACCTCGGCCACCCTGTCGAGACCGAGGTCGATGCCCATGGGATGCGCTGCTTCCAGCCTTGCCAGCCAGGCATCGAGGCGCCGGGATGTAGCGGGTCGCGTCACGACCGGGTCAACGCGGCGACTCGGAACGGTCGGCTTCGTTGTCGGAATCAACCGGCTCCGAAGTCGCGTCTCGGTCGTCGGCCGGCTCGGAGGCGCCGAGCTGCTCGAGCTCCACTCCTTCTACCTGTTCGGCCATATCGACCAGGTCCGGCTCCGCCAGCAACTCATCGTCGAGACCGCTGGCAGGCTGATGGGTCAGCTTGCGCAGCACCCCACCCAGCCTGTTTCGCATGTCGCCCCGCGATACGATCATGTCCACGGTACCGTGCTCCAGCAGGAATTCGCTGCGCTGGAAGCCTTCGGGCAGTTTCTCGCGGACGGTCTGTTCGATGACCCGCGGGCCGGCGAAGCCGATCAGGGCGTTGGGCTCGGCTACATTGAGGTCGCCGAGCATGGCCAGGGAGGCGGAGACACCACCGAACACCGGGTCCGTGAGGACCGAGATATAAGGGACGCCTGCCTCGCGCAGCCTTTCCAGCGCGGCCGAGGTCTTGGCCATCTGCATGAGCGAGAACAACGCCTCCTGCATGCGTGCCCCACCCGAAGCGGAGAAGCAGATCAGCGGTATGCGCTCCTCCAGTGCCAGGGTGGCGGCACGCACGAACTTCTCCCCCACCACGGCGCCCATGGAGCCACCCATGAAGGTGAACTCGAAGGCCACCACGACCACCGGCAGCCCATCGAGGCTACCGCGCATGGCGACCAGTGCGTCCTTCTCGCCGGTCTCCTTCTGAGCGGCGCTGAGGCGATCCTTGTACTTCTTGGAGTCGCGGAACTTGAGTCGGTCCGTGGGCTCGAGATCGGCGGATATCTCCTCGCGCCCATCCTTGTCGAGAAACCAGTCGATGCGCTTGCGCGCGGTCAGCCGCAAATGATGATTGCATTTGGGGCAGACGTTGTGGTGCTTATCCAGCTCAGGCAGGTAGAGCACCGCTTCGCATTTGGGGCACTTGCGCCAGAGGCCATCGGGCACACTGGCCCGTCGATCCTTGCGCTGTATACGCCCCATGGAAGGGACAATCTTGTCAAGCCAGCTCATGAAAGGCTTCCGTATGCTGTCGCGCCCGGCGTGGCCGGGCGTCGTGTATCGAATCGGTTGGCGATGTCAGCGCTCGCTCAGGGCATCCAGCGCCGTACGCATCTCACTCAATACCGCCTTGAGCTCACCGGCAATGACGCTAGGATTCTCGGCATTGGCGGCGATACGGCTGACCAGTGCACTGCCGACGATCACGCCGTCGGCCACCTTGCCGACCTCCGCCGCCGAGGCTCCGTCACGAATGCCGAAGCCAACGCAGAGAGGAAGATCGGTCAGTTCGCGCAGCGGGGCCAGATGGGCGGCCACGTCCTCTGCGTTGAGCGTGGCGGCACCGGTGACACCCTTGAGGGCCACATAGTAGAGGTAGCCTTCGCCATGGCCGCATATTGTAGCGGCCCGCTCAGGGGAAGTGGTAGGGGCAACGAGAAAGATCGATGCGAGCCCGCGCGCCTTGAGGATCGGGCCTAGCACATCGGCTTCCTCCGGGGGCATGTCGACGGTGAGCACCCCGTCGACACCCGCTGCGGCGGCCTGGTCGGCGAAGGCATCCAGGCCGATCCGTTCAACCGGATTCAGGTAGCCCATGAGGACAACCGGCGTGTCGGTGTCGGTCTGGCGAAATTCGCGCACCATCTCGAACAGATGGGTCAAGCGCACGCCGTGCTTGAGCGCGCGCTCGCAGGCCTTCTGGATCACCGGGCCATCGGCCATGGGGTCGGAAAAGGGCACCCCCAGCTCGATGATGTCGGCACCCGCCTCCACCAGGGCATGCATGAACCCGACGGTATGCTCGGGGGCCGGGTCGCCGGCGGTGATAAAGGGAATCAGCGCCCGGCGGCCATCGGCCTTGAGCGCGGCGAAGCGTTGGTCGATACGATTCATTTGAGCCCCTTAGAATTCAATGCCGTCGAGTTTGGCAACCGTCATGATGTCCTTGTCGCCGCGACCGGAAAGATTGACGACGATGTTCTGGTCGGGGCGCATGGTCGGCGCCAGCACCTTGGCATAGGCCAGGGCGTGGGCGGATTCCAGCGCGGGCATGATGCCCTCGACCCGGGTCAACTCGCGAAACGCCTCGAGCACTTCTTTATCGTTGGCTGCCACGTAGTTGACCCGCCCAGCGTCCTTCCACAGCGCATGCTCGGGGCCGACGCCGGGATAGTCCAGTCCCGCCGAGATCGAGTGGGTATCGGAAACCTGGCCACCCTCGTCGGACATCAGGTAGGTACGGTTGCCGTGCAACACGCCCCGGGGCGCATTGGATGCGAGCGGCGCCGCGTGGCGTCCGGTCTCGACGCCGTCTCCGCCTGCCTCGACGCCGTACATCACCACCTCATCGTCCTCGACGAAGGGGTAGAACAGGCCCATGGCGTTGGAGCCGCCACCGACGCAGGCAATCAGCGCATCGGGTAGCCGGCCGAACTCCTCCAGAGACTGCCGGCGCGCCTCGCGGCCGACCACGGCATTGAAGTCACGCACCAGCATGGGATAGGGATGCGGGCCGGCCACGGTACCGATGATGTAGAAGGTGTCGTCGACGTTGGTCACCCAGTCGCGCAGCGCCTCGTTCATGGCGTCCTTCAGAGTGCGGGTGCCGGAGTCCACCGGAATCACGTTGGCCCCCAGCAGGTGCATGCGATAGACATTGAGCTTCTGGCGCTGCACGTCTTCGGCACCCATGTAGACGTCACATTTCAACCCGAGGCGAGCGGCGACGGTGGCCGTGGCCACGCCATGCTGCCCGGCGCCGGTCTCGGCGATCACCCGCGGCTTGCCGCTCTTCTTGGCCAGCAGTGCCTGGCCGATGGTGTTGTTCACCTTGTGGGCGCCGGTGTGGTTGAGGTCTTCCCGCTTGAGCCAGATCTGCGCCCCGCCAAGCTGCTTCGACCATCGCTCGGCATGATAGAGCGGTGATGGACGGCCCACGTAATGGGCCAGATCATAGTCGATTTCGGCCTGGAATTCGGGATCGTCACGAAGGCTGAGATAGGCCTTCTCCAGATCGTCCAGGGCGAAGCTCAGGGTCTCCGAAACGAACCGGCCACCATACGCGCCGAAATGGCCACGGGCATCCGGCAGTCGGGTCAGGTCACTGAACTTGCTCACGAAAGACACCTCACAGGGTCGCCAGTAGGAACAGGGGAAATACAAGGGAGATACGGTCGACGCTACGCACAATCAGCGGCACCGGCCATCGGCACCATGCACCGCCGCCGCGAAGGCCAGCAGCTGCTCGGGGTCCTTGCAGCCGCGTGCCGCCTCGACGCCACCGGAAACATCCACCGCAAAGGGACGCACTCTGGTGATGGCTTGGGCCACGTTGGCCGGCGTCAGACCTCCCGCGAGAATAACAGGTTTTGCCAGGCTTGCGGGGATTCGCGACCAGTCGAAGGTCTCTCCGGTGCCACCGGGCACACCGGGCCGATAGGCATCCAGCAACAGCGCCTGGGCACCCCGATAGTCGGCCGCAGCGGCATGCAGGTCGAGACCATCACGCATGCGCAGTGCCTTGATCCAGGGGCGTTCGAAGCCGGCACAATCGGCCGGATTCTCATCGCCGTGGAACTGCAGCAGGTCCAGATATCGGCTGACTCGCATGATCAGTTCCGGCGACTGATCGACGAAGAGCCCGACGCGGGTGACGAAGGCGGGCACTCGTTCGACGAGCGCCGCCAGGCGCGACTCATCGACGTGGCGGCTGCTGCCGGGCCAGAGGACGAATCCCAGCGCATCCGCGCCTGCCGCCACGGCGGCGTCGATATCCTCGGGGCGAGTCAGGCCGCAGAACTTGATGCGGGTGCGGGCCAGTAAAAACAGGCCCGCAGTTTGGTCAGACAAACTCATGCCATACCTCAGTGAAACCCTAACCGCCGCGTTCAAAACCGCCAAATGGCGTGAAACTTACCGTGGCTCGCCGACCGAGTCCATGACTGACGCCCTCAGTTCGCTGCAGATTCCTGATGGCTGCATCATAGCCTGTGTCGCTCAGAAGGGGACACTTCACGACTGCTTCGCCAGGGATGCCGGATAAACTAGCGGTATATCAAGAGCCCATTATTCTCAAGCTCGGCAACGAAGGCAGCAAGGTCCAGACGCAGGGTTGCCGGATCGACCTCGTAATACTCGAGCAGCGCAGCCACCGCACCCTCCAGAGTGCCATGCTCGAGCACACAGCGCCACATATCGGCAGCCACTCCTTCCAGGCGAAAACAGAGGGCCGTGTCAGCTGGTTCCACAGACATCCGCGCTACAGCAATGGCCGTATCCATCTCGGCCCAGAGCACACGATCGCCGGCTCGTAAGGGGCCAGGTCCCTCGGCAAGCAGCGTGAAGCTGTCTGGAATTCCGGACGCTGCACGTTTATGTTGTAGCTTTTTCGCTGTCACGCGTCGACTAAGACATAAATTGGGCGGCCAGAGATTCCAGCTTGCCTCGAACCGCTCGGATACTGGATCCCAATATCGCGTCTGCGGCTCACACCAGGAGAAGGCAACAGGCTCGGTGAACCCGACGCGATAGCCATTATCACCTGATAGCTTCCGATATTTCTCGCACCACTGGTCATAATATTCGCCCATGCTATCAACGCCTGTATCTCTAAGCTCTTCGGCGATAATGACCACATCCACCCTGGCTCATGACGCTCAATCGCGAAGCGCAATTCAGGAACCGCCATCATAGGACAAAATATAATATGATCAGCATCAACGCGTCTCAGGAATTGCTGGAACCTCACACCTGTCAAGGCACAGTCATCGACAATCACCAGCGTTCCGTTTTTCGGCATAGTAATCTTATGCGACACCTCAACCTGATTCGGGCGCAAACCAAGCAAGTAGGAAAGCATCCCAAGAACGATGAGACCACCTCTGGGAATGGCGGTGAAGTGAAATCTTGAAATGGCCTCGGCCCCATAACGCTCCACAAGCAAATCTGCAAGCCGTTGCGCCACTTTCTCTGCCGAATGGTAACTAAAATAGCGGTGCGCCCTCAGCACTGCAGTAACTTGATTCGACAACAAAACGAGTCTATTCCGATCAGAGGAAGAGAAGTTACCAAAAACGCCCAAGATGAGGTCTGGATCGACTCGAGCAACAAGACAAGGGTTCGACAATGCATCCCAACACGGATTCGCCATGATCGCCTCTGCCAAGCTATTGACTGCGGAAGCCGTATCTGCCAAGCCGGTGAACTCGACGAACTGCTTGGCCTGCCGGTTCCCTGATAACAAAACAAGAGCATCAATATCCGACTGCATAGCTATTCCCCAAGAGCCAATCATGACCAGTGCTTTCGTAACCACATCTCCAGGGTCAGCGTCGGCCATATATCGTCACAAGGCCGCTCACCTTTCAAGAAAGACTGGAATCTCTCCTTGAACACATCATCTTCCACATACCCCATATCGGCGCAACGACTATTGGTCATGAGGCTCATGACAACATCACGAGAACCATTACGCAGCGCTTTATAATACAGCTCTTCAGGGGATACCTTGCGAGCCCCTCTGATCACTTCATCTGGCATGATCCCCTCCATTGCCATCCGCACCAGACGCTTTGGTTGACTCATCCGATGAATGACATATTGAGGACAAGCCAGCACGAACTCAACAATCCTCCGGTCACTCCACACATCAGCAAAATACATGCGATGTTCAGCGGCCCCTCTTTCAGCAGACTGCATGACTCGCATAGCAATTGAAGAGAAAATATGGGAATATCGGTCACGCACAGCCCGATCCGGATAGGCCTCTGCGGCCAGAAATACAGGGTCTTTATCAGGCAGGCCGGCATTTTTCAAGAAATCGAGCTTCACATGCCGAGCAGCGTTGGCAATTGGTCCCCTCCGAGTTTCTCCCGCAGTCATTTTTCCAGCCGAGACAAAATTACGATAACTATTATGAGCTGCCGCCACAGACTCTTCGGAAAAACAACTCACCATCAACTTACGCAATGAAAACTTGAAAAAATCACTTCGTCTCTCAATACCACGCGCTTGCGCCATGCAAGCAAGCTCCCTACCCATAAGCCGAAACTTCCCCGCTCGCAGGATTCCATTAAAATCGAATACCTCGCCGCCGATCAAGACATCACCACGGGATCCAAACAGTATGGTTCCAGACCCGCCAGCCTTGGCCGCCATCATCACATGATTTACAAACTCCTGATAAATTAATGTAAAAGGGGTATCGACATGAGACTTGACACCCGCGCCTCCACCAAGAGGATAAGTCTCTCTATCAGCAATATCTTGGCAAGGAATGGCATAACGCCTAGCAATCAAGTCAGACAAATGACGCTCATCACACTCAGGGACATCGTGAAATGCCCAATTATAGGCGAGCATCTCCGGGATATCACTCTTCCTCTCGCGCAGCCAACCACCGACCGACGCCACTGTTCCAGAATCCATCCCACCACTCAGGCTAATACCAACCGGCAGTCGCGATCGCAGCCGACTACTCGTCGCAGCAATCAACAAATCACGAAGGTGCAGCGCATAGTCACGATCATCCTTATAGCGAATTTTATTGGCAGGATCAGGCTGCCAATATATTCGCTTTCTCACCCTGCCTTCACAATCGACCATAACCTCTTCGCCAGGCTTGACTTCCTCTACGCCCTCGAAAAAAACACTCCCCGCTGGTACCTGCATTCCAGCGAGATGCCACGCCACCGCCTGTTCATTCAAACGACGACCCACTCCCTCAGCAGCCAATAGCTGGCTAATCTCAGTCGCAAACAGCACACGCCTGGGCTCGACTCGATAGTATAGTGAACGCATGCCCATCGGGTCGCGTGCCAGGCGCAGCTCCCGACGACTCGAGCTCCAAAGCGCATAGGCAAAATCACCGACGAGTCGACCGACTCCTCCATCGCCATGATCAAGCAGAACACCGAGCATCAATTCGGCATCAGTATGCGAAGCCTGGCTCTGAGAGCCACTGGTCTCAGCCTGCCCACGCTCTAGCCACCCCGCAGGCGGACAGGCATGCAAGCACTGCTCTCGATTGTCCAACCGCGCATCGGCTATGAATACTGACTGACGGGACTTTGAAACGACAGGCCGACATGCACCACTACCATCTGCCGTCACATCAAGGGATAGACAAGCAAACCCTATGGAATCATATAGATGAAAAGAAATACCGTCCGGCCCACGATAGGCAGCAGCAGCCACCATTCTCTCAAGCTCTCGCCTATCAACAGGGGAGTTGTCAAAGCGAATAATCCCGCACATTCCGCTCAAAAGAATACGCTCCCCGAATAAAGAGGCACTGACCACAACTTACAAATAAGAGCGCTCGTCAAGATGAGCGCTCATCAAGGAGCCATGAAAAAGAACTCAAAAATCTATACTTTTCCTCGAGACTTGTTGATTTCAGCCGTGCGGCGTGTGTGTCACACTCCCATAAGGAGCTGCAAACATTCCATCACCAGGGCCTCCCGACCGCCCCTGCTGAGTCAGATCCGCCACCTCCCCCCAGCGCTTGAGCTGTGTGCAGTGTACTCGCCACGAGGAGACTTCTCGGTCGCCTGAAACTTTGATTGATTATCCATTGCTTTCACTCCTGCACCCATCACCGAATTGAGAAGACCCAACGCTTCCGTTGCTACCATTACAGCTATTCCATGTAACAGGAATACAGCCATTCCCCGCTTCGCGATATCAGCCAGAAGTGCGGTTCATCGCTTGCTTTTTTTCATACTATTGATATGGCTCAGTCTTTACACCAGAAATTTCATGCCCTTGACCGGGGCCGGCACCGCATGCCCGCCCCCTTCGAACGAGCTCCATATGCTGCAGATTGGCCATACAGTCAATCTAGCCCGACTATTCCTTCGCTCTTTACATCTACCTGCTTCGCCGCCGGCCGAGCGCGTCGGAACTGGATCATGGGGCAGTCGGGCAGCTCCCGCTCACCGGTCCATTCGCCGAGAAACGCCAGCAGGTTGGGCCCGAGCGGCTCCCGGGGCAGCCCCCAGACCTCGTCATAGAGTGAATCGACGAAGTGCAAGCCACAGGCCGGGGCCGTGACATCCCCCAGGGTTCGGTCCTTCAGCGCCAACAACTCAGCCAGGTAATCGTCGCCACGCTCGCCGCGCCCCACGGTGACAAGGGCGCCGGCGATATTGCGGATCATGTGATGGAGAAAGGCATTGCCCTGGATGTCGACCACCACAAAGGGTCCATGTCGGTGTACTTCGATGAAATGCACCTTGCGCCAGGGCGTCCTGGACTGACAGCCTGCCGCCCGGAAGCTGGAGAAATCATGCTCGCCCACCAATGTTTGAGCCGCGCGATGCATCGCCTCGGCGTCCAGCGGGTCGCGGCACCAGGTGACATTGGCTCTCTCGAGTACCGGCCGACTCGGCTGGTTGAGGATGATGTAGCGGTACCGCCGGGCCAGTGCCTTGAAGCGCGCATGGAAGTCATCCGGGACTTCGTGCACCCATCGCACGGCAATGTCCCGCGGCAGGTTGGCGTTCACGCCGAATACCCACGCCTTCTGCGAACGCGGCACGGGGGGGTCGAAGTGGACGATCTGGCGGGTGGCATGTACGCCGGAGTCGGTACGCCCGCTGGAGTGCACCTTGATCGGCTGGCTGGCGACCTTCGCCAGCGCCCTCTCCAGTTCGGCCTGCACCGAAGGAGCGTTCTTCAGGCGCTGCCAGCCGCAGTAGGCGCTACCATCGTATTCCACCCCCAGGGCCAGGCGACCGCTGAGGGGGTTGCGTTCATCGAGACGTCGAAAGAGGGTCATTCAGCCATCAGAGTCGATAGTGGGTGATCAGTTCCTTGGCCTGGGCCTGAAGCCTGGGGTCGTCGGCGCTATCCCGCAGGCGCTGAAGCAAGGCGTAGGCCCGCTCCGTTGCGCCGACGTTAAGCAGTCGCCGTGCCTCATCCAGCTCGTCGAACCCGGCCAAGGTATCGCTAGCACCCTCATTATCCCGGTCCAGCGGCGGAAAGGCCACCTCCTCCACTTCCCACTCTTCCTCTTCCATCCTTGGCGACTCGCCCAGGGGCACCGCGCCCAGAGGTGCAGCCTCTTCCCGCGCACCGTCGGCGGGTGCTTCGGTCTCCTTACCTATGCCTGACCCGGTGGTGGGAAAATCGATGCTGGGCTGCATCGGCGTTTCCTCGCGACGCCCCGGCTCAGGGTCGAGGATGGGTGGCTGGTAGTCGATCATGTCCCACGCAATCGTTGAGCTTGCACCGGCATGGCCACTGTCGGCTGAAGGCATGTCGGTCGCCTTCTTATCTGCCCTATTTGATGGAGGAGCCGGCTCAGGCTCACCGACCTGTGCCTCCCTGTCCTCGCCATCCGAAGGCACCACAGTTTCGAAAAGCGGCGCCTGCGTCTCGATGTTCCCGCTTTCATCGACCTCGCCGCACTCTTCGACATCACCGCGCTCCCCGGCTTCGTCGCCCTGCGGGTCGAGCAGTGAATCGAACGTCTGTGGTGGCAACTCTCCGGCGGCCGCAAATGCGGCTGGTGCCTTGTCCCGGCCCTTGTCGTCGTCGGACGCCGCCGCACGATGAGCAGCCATGAGTCGACTGGCTTCTGCCACCAAGGCGGGATCGTCCCCCTCGGCAAGACGCTCGGCCTCGCGTTCCGCCGATGTCCAGTCCCCCTGCTCCACATGCACCGTGAGTAGCTTCAGCCGCAGGTCATCCCGCTCGGGCTCACGGTCAAGCCCAGCCAGGAGGCTCTCCCTGGCCTGGTCGTAGCGGCCATAGGCCATGAAGATGTCCGCCTCGCTGATCGCCTCGGCTTGCGGCATCGGTGCCGGCCTGTGGACAGTCGACTCGGCACTGGCGACGGACATACCCGCCACGCTCGGTGGCGTCGTGAAAGAGGCCGTCGACGGCGCGCCCATGGGCTCAGCCGGCGCTCCATAGGTCACGCTTGGCATGCTGGCAAAGCTCTGTGTCGCTGCCGTTTCGCGATAGCGACGACGGCGAATCAGCAACCATAGGCCAAGCAGGGCTGCCAGACCCGCCCCACCCAGCATCAGCTGGCGGTCCATCCCGTCCTGGTAGACCGCCCCCCACCAGGTGTATCCGACTCGATCACCTCCCCGCCCGGAGGCACCATGCCACCCCCGCCGGGGCCGTCCACGCCCTGACCGCCGGCGACCAGGGCGGCCAACTGGTCACGCATTGCATCGACCTCGCTGCGCAGGTCACCCAGCTCCAGCTGCAATGCATCACGTTCTGCCTGAACCGCCACGAGGCACTCTGACTCTCCAGCCAGCGACGCTCCAGGCTGGCCAGGCGTTGCGCTTCATCCTGGGGAATGAGCGCATCGGCATCGAGCCATGCCAATACCTCGGGGTCGATCCTCGACTCGACACCAGCCTGGACGGCCTCGTCCTGGGTAAGGGTACCGGCAGCCTCGCCGCCAGCTTCGTCGTCGGCAGATGCCACCTGGCTCGCTGCGGCCTCGGCAGCCAGGTCAGCATCGCTGAGCAGGGTCAGGCGAGGCTCTGCGGTCTCTCCAACAGCCGCCGCCACGTCACTGGAAAGCCCTGCGCCCTCGGCAGGAGACTCGGTCTCGTCTCCGGTGTCGGCAAGCTCGGCTGACTCGGTAGATACGGCTTCGGCAATGGCAACCTCGGACGTTCCCAAGGGTACCCTTGCAGGAGCACCGCTGCCGCGACTGGCCCATGCCTGGTTCATGGCCTGCACCACATCGCCGGCCTGCTGGGAAGAGCGGGCCGCGATGGCGTCACGGATGGCACGATCAGGGCATGCCCCGCCCGCATGGCGTTGATGTTGCCGGAGGGGAAGATATCCGGATTGGCCTCGACCAGCGCCACCATCATCTGGTCCATGCTGATACCGCTATCGGGCCGCAGCCGGCCGGCGACGGCCCAGAGCGTATCGCCACTGCTCACCCAGGCCGGATCGCCGGACTGCACGTCTCGCGACTGAGCCAGGGAGGCCCGGGACGGCCGCCTCCCGAACGGGGTCAGTGGCGGAGCGCGCAGTCGTGGCGGCCGGTGGCGCGGGCGATAGCCCGACCAGTACTGGCAACTGGTCGTAATCCGGCGGGTCAAGCAGCAGGGTGACCTCACGCAACTGCCTCCCTCCTGGCCACTCGAAGCTCAGCATCAAGTCCAGCCAGGGTTCGCGCACGGCACGCTCAGTAATGAGATCCACCACCAGTTGCCCTTCGCGCACCTGCACGGCAGCCCGCACGCTGGCGGCCAACGGCGAGCGGGTCAGCCCGGCGGCTTCGAACTCACGGGGTTCGGCCACCGACACCCTCAACAGCTCCGGTTCCAGCCCGGAAGTGTCGGTCAACGGAATGGTGGCACGCAATGGCGCATTGAGCGGAGAGTTCACCGCGGCCTCCCCGACCCCAAGTGCCAGCGCCTGAAGGCTTGAGGCCGACAGCGATAGCAGCATGGCAATTGTCAGCTTGCGTCTCATAGGTTCCCTTGCGTTGCCGTCGTCACCGACATGCAGCGGTTCGTTTGATGTTTTCCCGGGCAATGACCAAGCCAGTACGAAATTTGTATCACATTCTCTTCAGTCTTTGTCTGACCGAGCGCATTCGTGCCCGCTCTTGCGCCCAGTTTCCGCCACGGTCATCCAGCCAAACGAAAACGGGGCGCCTCCCTAAAGAAGCGCCCCGCCATCGCTATTCCAAGCGCTGGATCACTGTTCGCGCAGAATCTTCAACATGCGCTTGAGTGGTTCGGCAGCTCCCCACAGTAGCTGATCGCCGGCAGTGAAGGCGGAGAGGTACTCCCCCCCCATCTGCATCTTGCGCAGGCGGCCCACCGGAACGGTCAAGGTGCCGGTGACAGCCGCCGGCGTCAGCCCGGCGATGGTGGCTTCCTTGTCGTTGGGGATCACCTTGACCCAGTCGTTGTGTCTGGCCAGGCGATCCTCAATCTCATCTATCGGCACATCTTTCTTCAACTTGATGGTGAAAGCCTGGCTATGGGAGCGCATGGCACCGATACGCACGCAGAGACCATCGATGGGGATCGGGTTGTCCTGAAGGCCGAGGATCTTGTTGGTCTCCACGGTGCCCTTCCACTCCTCCTTGCTCTGGCCGTTGTCGCGCTTGACGTCGATCCACGGCAACAGGCTGCCGGCCAGGGGGGCAGTGAAGTTATCGGTGGGGAAATCACCGTTGCGCATGGCTGCCGTGACCTTGCGGTCGATATCCAGGATGGCACTGGACGGATCGTTCAGCTCATCGGCCACGCTGTCGCGCAGCGCACCCATCTGCAGGAGCAACTCGCGCATGTGCTTGGCACCGGAGCCGGAAGCGGCCTGATAGGTCATGGAGGTCATCCACTCGATCAGGTCGGCCTCGAACAGGCCGCCCAGGCTCATCAGCATCAGGCTGACGGTACAGTTGCCGCCGACGAAGGTCCTGGCACCGCGGGATAGCTGATCATCGATCACCTTGCGGTTGACCGGATCCAGGATGATGGTCGCCTCGTCCTCCATGCGCAGGGTGCTGGCGGCATCGATCCAATAGCCCTTCCAGCCGCCCCCGCGCAGATCGCCATAGACCTGCTTGGTGTAGTCGCCACCCTGGCAGGTGATCACGACATCCAGCGCCTTCAGCTCCTCGATGTCGGTGGCATCCTTGAGCGGAGGAACGTCCACGCCGATGTCAGGGCCGGGCTTGCCGACCTGGGAGGTGGTGAAGAAGATCGGCTCGATGCCATCGAAATCTCCATCCTCCTGCATGCGCTGCATGAGTACCGAGCCCACCATGCCACGCCAACCGACGAAACCGACTTTCAACATGTGAAGTCCTCCAGAAAAGTATGAACCGGACATTATACAGATTTCAGGCCGGCGATTTTACCCGCCCCGACAACAAGACAGGCGAGCCGGGTAGACGCTTGCCTGAAAGCAGGCTGTCTCTAATCAAGATAGCGGGCAGTTCCACGGCATTCAGTATCAAATTGCGTCAAAGGCCGCCAGCACCGCATCGCCCATTTCACTGGTAGAAACGGTACGCATGCCCTCGGAGGCAATATCAGCGGTTCTCAGGCCGTCGTCCAGCACCTTGCCCACAGCCGACTCGATACGTTCGGCCAGCACCGGCTCGTCCAGCGAGTAGCGCAGCATCATGGCCACCGAGAGGATGGTCGCCAGCGGATTGGCCACGTTCTGGCCGGCGATGTCCGGTGCACTGCCGTGACAGGGCTCGTACATGCCCTGGCCGCTCTCGTTGAGCGAAGCCGAGGGCAGCATGCCGATGGAGCCGGTCAGCATCGCCGCGGCATCGGAGAGGATGTCGCCGAACATGTTGCCGGTGACCATCACGTCGAACTGCTTGGGCGCCCGCACCAGCTGCATGGCGGCGTTGTCGACGTACATGTGCGAGAGCTCGACGTCGGGATACTCCGGCGCCAGGCGCTCCATCACCTCGCGCCAGAGGATGGTGACCTCGAGCACATTGGCCTTGTCGACACTGCACAGGCGCTTGCCGCGCTTCTGCGCCATTTCGAAGGCGACCCGACCGATGCGCTCGATCTCGCTCTCGGAATAGATATAGGTATTGAAGCCGACCCGCTCGCCATTGCGAACCTCGATGCCGCGGGGCTGGCCGAAGTAGATGCCGCCGGTCAGTTCTCGCACGATCATGATGTCGAGGCCCGCCACCAGCTCGGGCTTGAGGCTGGAGGCGGAGGCCAGCTGCGGGTAGGTGATGGCCGGGCGCAGGTTGCCGAACAGGCCGAGGTTCTTGCGCAGACCGAGCAGGCCCTTCTCGGGGCGCTTGGAGAGGTCCTCGAGCTTGTCCCACTTGGGGCCACCCACGGCACCCAGCAGGATCGCCCTGGCGGCCCTGGCCTTGTCCAGGGTCACTGCGGGCAAGGGCTCGCCGTGCTCGTCATAGGCGGCGCCGCCAACCAGACCTTCTTCCACCTCGACGTCGAGGCCCCCGGGCCTGACAGGCCGCCAGAATGCGGCTGGCCTGGGCGGTGATCTCGGGGCCGATGCCGTCGCCCGGCAGTACCAGAATCTTGCGTGTCATCATTGTTTCCTTGGTTGACTACCGCCGTCGCAAGCGGGACGCCGGGGGCAGGCCGGAGAGGAGGTCTTTTGCTGCCGCCGGATCAACCCCGTGCCTCCAGCGGATGCAGCATGAAAGAGTCAGACCTGAGCGCTATCGCGGAACAGCCACGGCCGCTCGGCGCGATGGCGCTGCTCGAAGGCGCGAATGGCATCCTCGTCCTTCAAAGTGAGGCCGATATCGTCGAGCCCCTCGAGCAGGCAGTGCTTGCGGAAGTCATCGACCTCGAACTCGAGGATCTCGCCGGAGGGAGTGATCACCCGCTGGTTCTCGAGATCCACGTCGAGGCGATAGCCTTCGCTGGCTTCCACCTCGGCGAAGAGGCGGTCGATCGTCTCCTCCGGCAGCGTGACAAGCAGCAGGCCGTTCTTGAAGGCGTTGTTGTAGAAGATGTCGGCGAAGCTCGGCGCGATCACCACGCGGAACCCGAAGTCTTCCAGGGCCCAGGGAGCGTGCTCGCGGGAGCTGCCGCAGCCGAAGTTGCGCCGCGTCAGCAAGACGCTTGCGCCTGATAGCGTGACTGGTTGAGCACGAAATCGGGGTTGAGCGGGCGCTGCGAGCAGTCCTGGCCGGGCTGCCCCTCGTCGAGATAGCGCAGCTCGTCGAACAGGTTGACGCCGAAGCCGGTACGCTTGATCGACTTGAGGAACTGCTTGGGAATGATCAGGTCGGTGTCGACGTTGGCCCGGTCCAGCGGTGCGACGAGTCCCTCGGTGCGTTCGAACTTGTTCATGGTTCAGGCCTCCTTTACCTGGGCATCGTCATTGGCGGCGAGCTGTCTAACGTCCACGAAGTGGCCGGCAATAGCGGCGGCGGCGGCCATGGCCGGGCTGACCAGATGGGTGCGCCCACCGTAGCCCTGGCGCCCCTCGAAGTTGCGGTTCGAGGTGGAGGCACAGTGCTCCCCGGCGCCGAGCTTGTCGGCGTTCATCGCCAGGCACATGGAGCAGCCCGGCTCGCGCCATTCGAAACCGGCCTCGATGAAGATCTTGTCGAGCCCCTCGGCCTCGGCCTGGCGCTTCACCAGGCCGGAGCCCGGCACCACCATGGCCAGCTGAATGGAGTCAGCGACCTTCTTGCCGCGGGCCACCTTGGCGGCCTCGCGAAGATCCTCGATCCGTGAATTGGTGCAGGAGCCGATGAAGACCTTGTCGAGCCGGATATCGGTGATCTTCTGCCGCGGGGAGAGACCCATGTATTCCAGGGCACGGGTGTAGCCGCGCTGCACGGTGTCGTCACCGGACTCGGCCGGGTCGGGCACCTCGCCGGAGATACCGGTGACCATCTCGGGGCTGGTGCCCCAGCTCACCTGGGGCTCGATCTCGGCGGCGTCCAGCGTGACTACCTGGTCGAACTCGGCGTCGGCGTCGGAAACCAGGTTGCGCCAGTCCGCCACGGCAGCTTCCCACTGCTCGCCGGATGGCGCAAAAGGCCGGTTGCCAAGGTAGTCGATGGTGGTATCGTCCACCGCAATCAGCCCGACCCGGGCGCCGGCCTCAATGGCCATGTTGCAGACGGTCATGCGCCCTTCCATTGAAAGGTCGCGAATCGCGCTGCCGGCGAATTCGATGGCACAGCCGGTGCCGCCCGCGGTGCCGATCTTGCCGATGATGGCCAGCACCACGTCCTTGGCGGTGACACCGGTGCCAAGCTTGCCCTCCACCCGCACCTGCATGTTCTTCATCTTCTGCGCCAGCAGGCACTGGGTGGCGAGCACATGCTCCACCTCGGAAGTGCCGATGCCATGGGCAAGGGCCGCAAAGGCTCCGTGGGTGGCGGTATGCGAGTCGCCACAGACCACGGTCATGCCCGGCAGAGTAGCGCCCTGCTCCGGCCCCACCACGTGGACGATGCCCTGGCGCGGATCGTTGATCTTGAACTCCTCGATGCCGAACTCGACGCAGTTGTCGTCGAGCGTCTGCACCTGGATCAGCGACACCGGATCCTTGATACCGGCGTTGCCCTCGGCACGCTCCTTGAGCGTGGTCGGCACATTGTGGTCCGGCGTGGCCAGGTTGGCGTCGAGCCGCCACGGCTTGCGCCCGGCCAGACGCAGTCCCTCGAAGGCCTGGGGCGAGGTAACTTCGTGGAGCAGCTGGCGGTCGATATAGATGAGGGCGGTGCCGTCATCGCGCTCCTTCACCAGGTGCTGCGACCACAGCTTGTCATAGAGTGTCTGGCCTGCCATGTCGTTCTCCCGGGCTCTGGGGCCCTTTGCGTGTCCGGTCGTTTATCTTGGCTCTTGCTATATAAGAGCCATCGCATCCAGGGCTCCTGAGGGGCGCCGGGGGTAGGTCGAAGAGGAGGTCATTTGCCGCCGGAAAAGCCCCGACACGCCCAACTAAGCGGTTGCGATATTGCGATGCTTTGGCTAAGTGCAGTCTTGCGCGGCTAGCCCATAAAAGCAATTCATGTTATTTATTCATTGGATTCCAAAAAGGAATAGATGACGAACAAAGGAATAAATAGCAACCGTGGATACCCAGAGCCTACAAGCCTTCCTCGCCGTGGCCGACAACGGCAGTTTCTCACGCGCCGCCGAGCAGCTGCACCTGACCCAGCCGGCGGTCTCCAAGCGTATCGCCACGCTCGAAGAGCAGATCGACGCGCGGCTGTTCGACCGCATCGGCCGCCGCGTCACGCTCACCGAAGCGGGCCGGGTGCTGCTGCCCCGCGCCCGGCAGATTCTGGTGATGGTGGATGACAGCCGCCGGGCGCTGGTCAATCTCACCGGCGATATCGCCGGTAGCCTGACATTGGCCACCAGCCACCATATCGGCCTGCACCGCCTGCCACCGCTACTGAAAGCCTACACGCGCGACCACCCCGAAGTACGCCTGGACCTGCGCTTTCTTGACTCGGAGCAGGCTTACCAGGGGGTACTGGACGGGGAACTGGAGATGGCGGTGGTAACGCTGGCGCCGCACCCGGACCCCCAGCTCGACGTCGTGCCCATCTGGGATGACCGGATGTGCTTCGTCTGCGCCCACGATCACCCGCTGGCCGGGCACGGACGGCTCTCGCTCCACGCGCTGTGTGCCTTCGATGCCGTGCTGCCGGGCCCCCTGACCTTCACCCGCACGCTGATCGAGTCGCGCTTCGCCGCCGCCGGCCTAGAGCTGCCGGTGGCGCTCTCCACCAACTATCTCGAGACACTGAAGATGATGACCGCCATTGGCCTGGGCTGGAGCCTGCTGCCGGAGCGACTGGTGGCCGGCGAACTGCACGAACTCCAGGTAGAGCATTCCGCCATTCATCGCTCCCTGGGCTATCTGGTGCACCGTAGTCGTACCCTTTCCAATGCGGCCAAGGCCATGCTGGCACTGCTGGAAGACGCGCGAGACGAGGCGAGTCGCCGAAGGTAAGGCAATATTGTTAGACTGCTCACAATAACCATTGTCTCTCCTCCGGAGCCTCGCGCCTCGTGTCCTCGCCCGATCCATCACCGATTTCATCGCGCCATGCCCTGGCCGGCATCTTGATTCTGCTTGGACTCGTGCTGCAGATACTCGGCTTTGCCGGGCTAGTACCGCTACCCCACGGCGTCGGCTACGCCCTTTGGCTGGCCACCCTGTTGCTGTGGCGGGACATTCCCTGGCGCACTCGCTGGCAGGCCGGGGCATTGACCGCCATCGGCCTGGGACTGTTGATCGCAGCACGCTGGCACTACGGGGCCCAGGTAGCCTGGCCCAGCATCACCAGCGGCAACACCTATGTGGTCGCGATGCTGGTGGGGGTCAGCTTCATCGGCCTGATCGGCAACCGCAGCGGTTCGAAACGACCGCTGGGCCGGGCGGTTACCGGGAGGCGCGGCACCGCGGGGACCTGGCTCGGCGTCCATCTTCTCGGCACCATTCTCAATCTATCGACCGTATTCATGATCGGGGACCGGCTGGCACGGCGCGCCCCGCTGACCACGCCCCAACTGCTGGCACTGAATCGCGGACTGTCCAGCGCCGCACTGTGGTCGCCCTTCTTCGCCTCCATGGGCGTGGTGATGACCCTGGCGCCGGGCATGGAGTATTCGCGTATTCTCGCCATCGGCCTGCCCCTGGCCCTGCTCAGCGGCGCATTTACCACGCTGGAGCTGTCCCGCCGATTCGACCTGGCCGAGGTCGCAGGCTTTTCGCTCTCGCCACGCAGTCTGCTGATGCCGGCTGCCATGGCAGCCCTGGTGATGCTGTTTCATTTCAAGCTGACACCCGGGCTCGGCATCGTCAGCATCATCACCTTCCTGCTGCCGGCGGTGGCACTGGCCAGCAATCTGCCTGCCGGCCCTCGGTGGACCCTTTACCGCGTTCGTCAGCACACCCTGATGCGGCTACCGGCGATGCGTGGCGAGATAGCCCTGTTTCTGTCGGCCGGCCTGTTGACCCTGGGCCTATCCACCCTGGTGGCGGCAGCCACGGGCAGCGAATGGACGCTGTTCGACGCTTTGGTGCCATCCAGGCCATGGTCAGTTTTCTGGCGATCGTGGCAAGTGCCGTCCTGGGGTTGCACCCCATCATCGGGGTCTCGGTGCTTGCCTCGACCCTTAGCCTGGGCGGCCAGGAGCAGACCCTGTTCGCCTTCACCGCGCTTGCCTCCTGGGCGGTGGGCACCTCGGTGGGGCCGCTGTCAGGCATCAATCTGTCGCTGCAGGGCCGCTATGGTGTCAGCGGCTACCGCATGATGCGTCACAATCTGGTCTATGCCCTGGCACTCAGCGCCCTGGTGCTGGTGGCCATCCTGGTGCTCGACACCTGGCTATAATGGCCGCTCAGGCTTGCAGGCCGAGCCGGCATGCAGCAGCCCGACCAGGCAGGAAAGGGCTTACTGCGAGACGCGATAGAAGTAACGATGCCCACACTGGTGACAAGGCTCGATGCGCGTCACACCTTCCAGGTCGACCACAGCGTCGCAGTGAACACAGGCCATGCGCCCGGGGACGGCCATCTCACCCTCGCAGTAGTCGGCGCGGGCCGCCTCCAGGTCCTCCTCGAAGCGCAACCGCTCGACCTTGCTACGATCGGCGATGGAGAGCAGCGCCTCCGCCACTCGCCGCGAGAGCTGGTCGAGGTCAATGCCCAGCCATGTAGCGACGCTATGGCCACCGGCATGCAGGTAGCGACGCATGTCGACCAGGTCACGCTCGACCCAGGCCCGCAGCAGGGCGAGCTCGTCCTTGGTGAATTCCTCGAGTTCGGCCTCGAACTCAACGGCATCATCGAGCTCCTGCTGCAAATTCTCCCAGGTCAGCTCCTTGGCGCCATCACGCAGCCTGTCCAGCATGCGCTCGTAGCCTTCGCGCAGCCGGTGATCGCGATGGGGGTCCGGGCGTTCAGTCATGTCATTCTCCTCGAAGCGTCTCGCAGGGAGGTCCGGGCATGGCCGGTCCTGCCCTAGTGGGGTATCCTTGGTTACCATTTAGACGACATCTCGCCGTCAGTTCAACGTTTTATCGCCCAGATGCGATCGATGCCTGACGCCGGACAAGACTCCGCCGACCCGCACCGTGCCTCGTCACGGTGCCCGACATTCAAGGTAAGCGCGAAAACCGATGGACGCACAGTACAAGCCCTTTGAGATCGAACGCGACGCCCAGCAGTTCTGGGACGAGAACCAGTGCTTCAAGGCGGTAGAAGATGCCAGCCGCGAGAAGTTCTACTGCCTGTCGATGTTCCCCTACCCCAGCGGCAAGCTGCACATGGGGCACGTGCGCAACTACACCATCGGTGACGTGGTTTCCCGCTATCAGCGCATGCAGGGCAAGAACGTGATGCAGCCCATGGGCTGGGACGCCTTCGGCATGCCGGCCGAGAATGCGGCGATCCAGAACCGGGTGCCGCCGGCCAAGTGGACCTACGACAACATCGACTACATGCGCAATCAGCTGAAGGCGCTGGGCTTCGCCTATGACTGGAGCCGGGAATTCGCCACCTGCGATACCGACTATTATCGCTGGGAGCAGTGGTTCTTCACCAAGCTGGTGGAGAAGGGGCTGGTCTACAAGAAGATGTCCACCGTCAACTGGGATCCGGTGGACCAGACCGTGCTGGCCAACGAGCAGGTCATCGAGGGGCGTGGCTGGCGCTCCGGCGCCTGGTGGAGCGCAAGGAGATCCCGCTGTGGTTCCTCAAGATTACCGACTACGCCGATGAGCTGCTGGCCGATCTCGACAATATCGAGTGGCCCGAGCAGGTCAAGACAATGCAGCGCAACTGGATCGGCAAGTCCCGAGGGGTCGAACTCAGCTTTGATATCAAAGCGGCAAACGGCAGCACCACCGAGCCGCTCTCGGTCTACACCACCCGTCCCGATACCCTGATGGGCGTGACCTACGTGGCGGTGGCGGCAGGCCACCCGCTGGCCAAGGCGGCTGCCAAGGAGAATGCCGAGCTGGCGGTCTTCTGCGACGAATGCGCCCGCGGCGGCACTTCCGAGGCCGAACTGGCCACCATGGAGAAGAAGGGCATGCCCACCGGGCACTGGGCCGTACAACCTCTTACCGGTCGAGAGGTGCCTGTCTATGTGGCCAACTTCGTGCTGATGGAGTATGGCACCGGTGCGGTCATGGCAGTGCCGGGCCACGACCAGCGCGACTGGGAATTCGCCACCAAGTATGGCCTGCCCATCGAGGCGGTGATCGCCGACGAGAATGGCCAGGCGCCGGACCTCGCCGAGGGCGCCCGGGAAGAGTACGGGACGGTGATCAACTCCGGTGAGTTCGACGGCCTCGACTTCACGCAGGCCTTCGACGCCATCGCCGCCAAGCTCGAGTCAGTCGGCCGCGGCGAGGTGAAGACCAACTATCGCCTGCGCGACTGGGGCGTGGCCCGGCAGCGCTACTGGGGGGCGCCGATCCCGGTCAAGTACGGCCCCGAGGGCCAGACTGTGCCGCTCTCCGACGAGGAGCTGCCCGTGGCCCTGCCCATGGAAATCACCGTCGATGCCAGCGGTTCGCCGCTGAAAAGGATGCCCGAGTTCTCGGACCTGGGCGACGGCTGGGTGCGCGAGACCGACACCTTCGACACATTCATGGAATCCTCCTGGTACTTCGCGCGCTTCTGCTGTGCCGACAACCATGAGGCCATGCTCGACGAACGAGCCGACTACTGGCTGCCGGTAGACCTGTACATTGGTGGGATCGAGCACGCCATCCTCCACCTGCTCTATGCACGCTTTTTCACCAAGCTGATGCGCGACCTGGGCCTGGTGAAGGTGGACGAGCCCTTCCAGCGCCTGCTCACCCAGGGCATGGTGATCGCCGAAACCTTTTATCGCTCGACCCCCAACGGCGGCAAGGAGTGGTTCAACCCCGCCGACGTCGAGGTGAAGCGCGACGACAAGGGCCGCCCGATCAGTGCGGTCCTGGTCGAAGACGGCCAGCCGGTGGAGATGGGCGGCATCGAGAAGATGTCGAAGTCGAAGAACAACGGCGTCGACCCCCAGTCGATGATCGATCGCTTCGGTGCCGACACCGTGCGCCTGTTCATGATGTTCGCCGCCCCGCCGGAGCAGTCGCTGGAGTGGTCCGACGCTGGCGTGGAGGGCGCGCACCGCTTTCTCAAGCGCTTGTGGCGCCTGGTCAACGACCACCTGGCCACCGGCGAGCCGGGCGACCTCGACGTGGCCGCCCTGAGCGAGCCCCAACGCGAACTGCGTCGCAAGACCCATGAGACCATCAAGAAGGCCAGCGACGACATCGGCCGTCGCACCACCTTCAATACGGCCATTGCCGCGGTCATGGAGCTGTCCAATGCATTGGGCCGCTTCCAGGCCGACCGAGACGCTGCCTGCCCCCAGAACCGGGCCGTGGCACGTGAAGCGATCGAGGCTTGCGTTCTGCTGCTCTCCCCGATCACGCCCCACGCCTGCCATGCCCTGTGGCACAGCCTGGGCCATGACGAGCCAGCCATCGACGCTCGCTGGCCACAGCTGGATGAATCAGCCTGGCACGCGACACCCTCGAGCTGGTAGTGCAGGTCAACGGCAAGCTGCGGGCACGTATCGAGTCACCGGCGGATGCCGACAAGGCCGCCATCGAGTCCCAAGCACTCTCTGCCGAAAACGTGCAGCGTCACATCGAAGGAAAGACGGTCCGCAAGGTGATCGTGGTACCCGGCAAGCTGGTCAATATTGTAGTGGCGTAATGCCTAAAGGAGTCGATCCATGCAGCGACGCACCTTCCTGGGGCTATTGCTGAGCGGTAGCGCTAGTCTCGGCCTCGCAGGCTGCGGTTATCGCCTGCGCGGTCTCGACTCGCCCGGCCCGGCTCTCAGCGAGCTCGCCATCGCCGGTAGCGACAGCGATTTTGCCGAAATGGTGCGGGATAGGCTGGAGTCCAGCGATACCCACGTGCACGCTCAGGCACCACTGGTGTTGAACCTGGGAGCCGAGGCGTTCCGCGAGCGCCCCCTTGGCACCCAGGGAACGGGGCCCGCGAGCTGGAAATGGAACTCCGGGTGCCTTCTCGGTTCAACGACGCTCCGACGGTGCCTATCGGCTGCCTCAGCAGCAGCTCGAGGTCGTCACCCGCTTCACGGTCAGCGATGACAACCTTCTGGCTCAGGAGGGTCTCCGCGAGGAGGCCCGGCAGGAACTGCGGCACGATGCCACCCGCCGTCTCCTGGACCGGCTGCGTGCACTGGAGTGACGAATAGACGATGAAGGTCTTTGCCGACAAGCTTGCCGATGCGCTGGCCAAGAAGCTTCCCCCCGTGGTCATCGTCGCCGGTGAGGAGCCACTGCAGCACATGGAGGCCTGCGATGCCGTCCGGGCGGCCGCACGCGATCGCGGCGTAGAAGAGCGCGACATCCTCCATGTGGAAGCCAACTTCGCCTGGGGCAGGCTACGTGAAACCGCCGCCAGCATGTCGCTGTTCGCCTCCAGCAAGCTGATCGAACTGAGACTCGGCTCGAGCAGCCTGGGCCAGGAAGGGGCCAAGGCGCTCAAGGAGCATGCCGGAGACCTCCAGAGCAGCGATGACGTGCTGCTGATCTCCATGGGCAAGCTCGACTATCGCCAGCAGAAGAGCGCCTGGTTTCAGGCGCTCGACAAGGTCGGACTGTTCGTGCCGGTATGGCCGGTGGATCCCTCCCGTCTGGGGTACTGGCTGCGGGATCGCGCCGAGCGACACCAGTTGACGCTCGACCTGGATGCCGCTCGTCTGCTGGGGGAGCGAACCGAAGGCAACCTGCTGGCCGCCGACCAGGAGCTGCAGAAACTTTCCCTGCTGCTGCCCAAGGGAGCCCGTGTCGGTCCGGCCCAGATCGCCGGCGGTGTCGAAAACAGCGCCCGATATGACGTCTTCACACTGATGGATGCCTGCCTGAAGGGGGAGCGCGAACGGGTCTCGCGCATCATGCGCGGGCTGCGTGGCGAAGGCATCGAGTCGCCTATCGTGCTCTGGGCGCTGACCCGAGAGCTGCGCACCCTGCTCTCGCTACATCAGCACCTGGACCAGGGACAGAGCTTCGAGCATGCCTGCAAGGCGCAGAAACCCGCCATCTTCGACAAGCGTCGACCAGCCTATCAGCAGGCCATCGCTCGACTACCCCTGAAGCGGCTGCATAAGTTGCTGCTGCTGGCTCAGCGCCTGGACCTGGCGATCAAGGGTGCCAGCCCACTGCCGCTGTGGGACGGCCTTCACGACCTGGCCCTGACCCTGGCCGGCGGCCGCGGCCTGCTCGCGGAACTACCCTCCTCATACCGGGTGGGTTAACACTCCTGATACATAGCGTTTACTCTGCATCATACAATCGGCTTGGAATCCTGCCATTATCCCGCTGAACACTGTCAACTGGGAGCCATACGCATGAGCCGATTCTTACCCCCGACACTGTCGCAGGTCGCCATCGCGACCTGTGCATGCGTGCTGCTCGCCATGACGGCAGCACATGCGACTGCAGCCAGCCCCAGTGCGCTTGCCCCGTCACAGGATGAAACACCCATTCTCACGCTTCATAGCGACGGCGAGCGCCGGCCAGTCAGCCGGGCCGAAATCGAGTCATCACCACTCCATGAGGTGACACTGCAACATTTCGAAGGCCCACAGGGGAGCTTCGCCGGTGTCTGGCTGGATAGTTTTCTCGATGCCCAGGATCTTGACGACGCTGCCACGCTACGGCTTATCGCCCACGACGACTATACCGTCTTCATCACCCCCCAGGACCGGAAGGAGAGACGCTACCTGCTCGCCACACGCCTTGATGGCGCCACCCTGACGCTCATGGAGTTCGGCCCCACCATGTTGATCGTACCCGCCGATGCCGAGGCCGTTGAAGCCGGCACGGCGAGCATGACCCACTGGATCTGGTCGATTCGAGACATCCAGGCCCAATGAGCCAACGCCAACACCGCACCCTGAGCTGGCAGATGGCTTCGGGGTTCACCCTGCTGGCAGGTGTCTGTGCCTTGGCGATAGGGCTCTACGTGATCAATGCGCGCCAGCACGTGGGGGCCAACTACGCGGCACTGGTAGCCGATGTAGTGCGGGCCCAGCAACACCCTGTCTTGCTTCGCCACACGCTGGACCGACTGCAGTCACCGACACCGCAGATACATGAAGAGCGCCTCGAGAACTTGCTGTGGCGCATACCCCAGCATATCGACGGCGTCACCTATGGGCTGGAAAGAAGCCAACTTGATCCGGGCGACTATGCCGCGGCGCTCGACAGGCTGCGTCGTGTAGAAGAGCAGATCCCAGAGCTGCAGCGCCACGTCGATGACGTGCTGGCCGGAGTCGCCCCGGATGGGCTAACGCGTCTCGGTTACGTGATCGAGAACGAGCTGTCATGGGCCTATAGCGAGCTCAACGAACTCATCCACGTCGCAGCCGCCGAGCAGCGCTTGACCATGGAACGGCTCACCTGGGCAATCGGTGCCCTGGTCGTGCTGGTGTTGATGGTAGTCGGCGGGCTCATGCTCGCTCTTCTACGCCTGCACAGGGAACGAGAAGCCGTGAAGCGCCTCAGCCTGGCCGACGAGCTGACCGGACTTGGCAACCGGCGCTATCTTCTGGAAGTCGCGGGTCGTCTTCACGAGCAGAGCCTGCGCAACGACCAGCCGCTGAGCATGGCGCTACTCGATCTCGATCTCTTCAAAGAGCTCAATGACAGCCTGGGGCATCCAGCCGGTGATAGAGTGCTGAAGGCCTTTGCCAACGCCTTGCAGGAAGAGGTACGCCAGGCCGATATCGTGGCACGGATCGGGGGCGAGGAGTTTTGCATCCTGATGCCTGACACATCGGCAGAAGGGGCTTTTGAACTCGCTGAACGGATTCGACACCATATCGCTGAGCTCACCGAGCCGACACTCGGCGCGCCGACGACACTCACTGTCAGCCTGGGGCTGGCTACGGGAGAGGGGCAGGGTTCACACTTCGACTCGCTCTACTCACGTGCCGACAAGGCGCTCTACAAAGCCAAGGCCGATGGGCGAAATTGCACCCGGGTCGCCTGAACGCTGCCATTTACATGTTGCAAGGGCATGAAATATCACGGCCTTTCTGCTTATACTAGGAAGACATCGTTGGAGTACAGGACGCATCCAGCTCGCCACGACGGCGATATGGATCATTCAAGAGCCGGAAGCCCAAACCAAAAAGAAGGAAGATCGTCATGAAAAGACTCTACCGCTATCTCAGCCCGCTACTGATCCTCGCCATGCTGCTGGGGAGTGTTTCCGTCGCCGCTGCCGCCCCCGTGCCTGCCAGTGACCTGGTGACCACCCAGGCCGCCCTGAGCGCCGAGCAGCCCGATGCCGATCGCGAGCGGATCCATGAGATACTTTCTCGGGCCGACGTCCAGGAGCAGCTCATTGCCCAGGGTGTGGACCTTGACGAGGTGGAAGCGCGAGTGGCCGCCCTCTCCGATGAAGAGGCGCGTCAAATGGCCGAGCAGCTCGAGCAGTTGCCGGCGGGCGCCAGTGTCGTGGGTGCCCTGCTGTTCGTCTTCGTCGTCCTGCTGGTCACCGACATCCTCGGTCTGACCAACGTCTTCCCCTTCACACGTTGACAGGAATCGTCATGACAGCCCGCCGACTCCGGCAGCTCCTGAACGCCCGCTTTGCGGGCGTTCTGCTGTCGGCCCTCTCGATGATGCTCGCTGGCTGCGCCACCACACCGCAGCTGGCCGATGCCACGGAAGCGTCCCTGCCCATGCGGGCCGAGATCGCAGGCGTGCCCTTCCATGCCCAGCGGGAGTACCAGTGCGGGCCTGCCTCGCTGGCCATGGTGCTCAACAGCCAGGGTGTCGATGTGACGGTGGACACCCTGATACCACAGGTCTTCATCCCGGACCGGGAGGGCAGCGTCCAGCCGGAAATGCTGGCAACCACTCGTCGCCATGGCCTCATCCCCTACGTGCTGAACAATACCTTCGATGCGCTGCTCACCGAGATCGCGGCAGGCCATCCGGTAGTGGTGATGCAAAATCTGTCACTCCCGGCCTGGCCCATGTGGCATTACGCCGTGGCCATCGGCTACGATCTTGAGGCCAGGGAGATGATCCTGCATAGCGGCGAGGAGGCCGAGCGCATCGAGTCCTTCAGGCGCTTCGACGCCACCTGGGCGCGCAGCGACCGCTGGGCTTTCGTCGCACTGCCACCGGGACGGCTGCCGGAGGCGATCGGCGAGTTTCGTGCGCTCGATTCGATCGCCTCCTACGAACAGGTACAGGGGCCGCAGGCGGCGCTACCCGCCTGGGAAGCCTGGTCAGCCGCTTCCCGACGTCCGCATGGGGCACTTCGCACTGGGCAATACACGCCATGGGCTTGGTGACCGGGACGGCGCCATCGAGGCTTTCCGCGACGCCGTGCGTCATGATGATAAACTCGCCGTGGCCTGGCTCAACCTGGGGCTGTCGCTGCAGAATCGAGGTGACGGCGATGACGCCCACCACGCCCTATCGAGAGCGGCGGAGATTCCCGGCCAGTGGCAGACAACGGCCCAAGAGGCATTGCAGGCGCACTAGGATGTGCTAGATCGTCATTCGCAACAGGAAGAGACGGATCATGAGCTACGAGATTGTCCTCAAGCGCATCTACAGCCCGGCCGAGGCAGGGGATGGTGCCAGGGTACTGGTAGATCGCCTCTGGCCTCGCGGCAAGCGCCGCGAGGGCCTGGCCCTGACGGAGTGGTATCGTGATGCATCGCCCTCTACGCTACTCAGGCGCCAGTACCACCAGGGCGAGATCAGCGAGGCTGTCTTCGCTGCACGCTACCGGGGCGAGTTGCGTGATGATCCAGACTGCCTGACGCCCCTGATGCGCCATGCCCGGCGCGGGCGACTGACCCTGCTCTCGGCAGCCCGGCACCTCGACGACTCCCACTTGCCTCTACTGCGGGATGCGCTGCTGCAGGCACTGCACGACGAAGATGCTGCCGACCTCGAACCAAGCTCACCGCCCTGTTTTGGGCATCAACTGAATGAGGAATAGAGACTCTTAGGCTGGTGTGCAGTAACCGTTCGCTTACCGCGCCAGCTGCCAAGCCGACTTGAGGGATTGGCCCCAAAGGGGTCAAATCGTTGATGAGTAGCCATTGGCATTGAGCTGCTGCCAGCGCCAGGTGTCACGCAACATGTCATCCAGGCTACGACGCGCATGCCAGCCAAGCGCCTGCTGGGCCTTGGCGGGGTCGGCCCAGAAGGCAGGCAGATCACCGGAACGTCGAGGAGCAATCGTGTAAGGCACGGGCACCCCATTCACGGCAACAAAACGTGCAACCATCTGCAGCACCGAGACGGCGTTGCCAGTACCCAGGTTGTAGCACTGCACGCCAGCGCGGCCCAGGTGCTCCAGAGCCCTGACATGCCCCTCCGCCAGATCCATCACGTGCAGGTAGTCGCGCTCACAGGTGCCGTCAGCGGTGGGATAGTCATTGCCAAAGATCGACAGTGCTTCGCGGCGCCCGGCGGCGACCTGGGCGATAAAGGGCATCAGGTTGTTGGGGATACCCTGAGGGTCTTCACCGATCTGGCCGCTCTCATGGGCGCCTATCGGGTTAAAATAGCGTAGCAGCGCCACGGACCAGCTGCTCTTCGCGCGGCACAGATCTTCCAGTATCTGCTCCACCATCGCCTTGGAGGCACCATAAGGCTGCTGGCACTCCCTCTAGACAAGTCTTCTCGGTAGGGAACCGGCGCCTCGGCACCATAGACAGTGGCCGATGAACTGAACACCAGCCGATGGACACCCGACGACTGCATGGCTTGGCACAGGTTCAGCGTGCCGGCCACATTGTTCTCGTAATAGGTAAGTGGCTTCTGCACGCTCTCCCCAACGGCCTTCAGGCCGGCAAAGTGAATCACGGCCGTGATGTCCCACTCAGCGAACAGCGTATCGAGACGGGCCCGGTCGCGAACATCCCCCTCCACAAAGGCCAGTTCGCACCCCGTCAGCCGTTCCACTCGCCGGAGCGATTCCCGAGAAGCGTTGCAGAGGTTATCCAGCACCACCACCTCATACTCGGCTTCGAGCAGCGTCAACACCGTATGGGAACCGATATAACCAGCCCCGCCGGTCACCAGAATCGTCACGGTACGGAACTCCTTCCCTTCCAGTGAGGGGTTTATACCCCGTAGAACTCGCGATACCACCTGACGAAGTTAGCCACGCCCTCCTCCACCTTGATCTGCGGGCGGTAGCCGGTGACTGCGAATAGCGCCTCGGTATCCGCCCAGGTGCGCGGCACATCGCCGGGCTGCATGGGCTGATAGTCGCATATCGCCTCGCGACCCGTGGCGCCTTCGATGGCGTGGATAAAGTCCATCAACGCCACAGGGCTGCCGTGGCCGATATTGTAGAGCGCATAGGGCGAGCTACTGCTGTCGGGGGTGGCAGTATCGCCACCCGGTGGCGGTACCACGTCGAGGATACGCAGGATCCCCTCGACGATGTCGTCTATATAGGTGAAATCCCGCCACATGTCGCCGTGGTTGAACACCGGGATCGGCTCGCCGGCGAGCAGCGCCCGGGTGAACATGAACAGTGCCATGTCCGGCCGGCCCCAGGGGCCATAGACGGTAAAGAAGCGCAGCCCCGTGGTGGGTAAGCCGTACAGGTGAGAGTAGGTGTGCGACATCAGCTCGTTGGCCTTCTTGGTGGCCGCATAGAGGCTGACGGGATGATCCACAGCGTCACCGGTGGCAAACGGCATCTTGTCGTTCATGCCATACACCGAGCTGGACGAGGCATAGACGAGGTGCTGGATGTCGTGATGGCGACAGCCCTCCAGTACATTGAGGTGCCCGATCAGATTGGCATTGGCATAGGCGTGGGGATTCTCCAGCGAATAGCGCACCCCGGCCTGGGCTGCCAGGTGAATCACCCGCTCGAAGCCGTGTTCGGCGAATAACACCGCCATGCCCTCGCGGTCAGCCAGGTCCAGTCGCTCAAAGCGCACATCCGAGCAGTCAGCCAGGTCATTCAGGCGCGCCTGCTTAAGCGCCACATCGTAGTAGTCGTTGAGGTTGTCGATACCGACAATCTCGTGACCCTGCCCGCTGAGCCGACGCGCGACGGCGTGGCCGATAAAGCCGGCCAGGCCGGTGATCAATAGTTTCATTCGATAAGTTCCCTTATAAATTCATCGTGACGCAGGAGATTCCCCGCCGCCCTTGTGCCTGCCTACACTATGGTCCTGTCGGCAAGGTCCTCGAATTTCATGGGTGTTACTTACCCGGTGGCTACTTTTTCCTTGTAGTTTGTTCCCTGTAGCTTGCCCCTGCCGTTTAAAGCCTGGCCGCCCAGGCGGCGGCGGCCTCGGTCAGCAGGCGGTGGACGTGGGCGAAGGCTTCCGGACTCTTGCGATAGGGATCGGGGATCTCTTCGCCTTGCCCACCCGGCTTGCCCAACCAGCGGCCGAAAAGCATGGTCTTGCCAAGAGCGGGGGGAGACAACTCACTGACAGCGCGGCGCTGGCCTTCGCTCATGACCAGGATCAGGTCGGCGGCCTGAACCATCTCGGCGGTAAGCTGGCGAGCCTGGTGGTCGCTGACGTTGAGTCCGTCGGCTTCGGCCAGGCGCGCGGCATTGGGGGCCACACCGTGGCCGATCAGCGCCCCCAGCCCGGCGGATTCAATGCGCTTGTCAGGAAGGCGATGCTTGAGCAACACCTCACCCACCGGACTGCGGCAGATATTTCCGGTGCATACCACCAGTATGTGCTGGAACATTGCAGCCTCTTTACTCTCACCTAACAGGTTAGTACTACAACCATTACTATAGTAGTAGCCTTTTATGAGCTTTCATCCCAGCAGCAGGGCATGGGCCTTCGCCGCCAACCTGTACTTGAATTTAGCCTAATTCAGCACCACGCCTCTTCCCATTCTTTCTTATTACCTTACAACATCAGTCCGGTAATGCTTGCTGGTTACTCCCCGCCTCACCCGCATTGAACCACTTGCCATGCTTCATTCACCGTAGATAACTATGTTATCAATTGTTATTAGATCACAAAATTCAAGTGGGTCCGTTGCTAATTTTCTTTTACACTCATATGTACATTTTCTTACAAGTAGCTTACAAACCTTCTTCTTCCGCATAATGCTTTGCAAAAATCCGTGTACTTTCTTATGAATTAAAACTCAAAATGGACTGACCTTATGCCGAAGAAATTTCACGCTAGACTTCATGTATCTTCCCTCATAATTCTGTTGGAAAATTTGTAAGGCTTGTAAAGTTATCCAGCATAATAACATTGATAACCACTCCCCAGTGGCAGCCGAATCAGGGCATATGCTGCTGCACAACTCGAAAGAAAATTGGGAGAATCTACGCCTACTAAAGGGAACGTGATATGCGATTGATGCTTAGGCACTTGTTTCGCCTGCCTAGAAGGTACAAGCGCATCATCCTGCTGCTGACCGATGTAGCACTTCTGTCAGCTAGCCTGCTGGTGGCGATAATGGTGAAGCAGGATAGCTGGCTTCTGCACTTCGAGCCTGTCGTTTGGCAGGTACTGCTGGTCACGCTGACTCTCAGCCTGCTGCTCTTTATTCGCCTGGGCTTCTACCGCGCGGTGATTCGTTACATGAGTCCCCGGGCGCTGCAGACCATTCTTTTCGGCGTCACAGCATCTGCCTTGATCATGGGCACTACGGGCTATCTGATCGGGCTGGCCGCCCCCCTCACCCTAACCGTGATCTATGGCATGATGGCGCTGCTCTCCGTCGGGGGAATCCGCTTCTTTCTGCGTAGTCTCTATCAGCGGAGCTTGGTGCGCGACAAGGCCCGCGTGGCGATATATGGGGCCGGTGCTTGCGGTTCACGGCTCATCGCCTCACTGCGACAGAGCAGCGAGTTTGCTCCCTTCGCCTTTGTCGACGACTGGCGCGGGATGCAAGGCACCTATTTCGAGGGACTCAAGGTTCATGCGCCCTCTGAGTTGCCCAAGCTGATCGCCGATTATGGCATCGAGCGGATCCTGCTGGCGATTCCCAGTACCACGCATACACGACGCCGCGAGATTTTGAGATCACTGGAATCCCATGGCCTGCCCGTGCAAATCGTGCCGAGTATGGATGATGTGGTCAACGGGCACGCTCACCTGGACGACATCCGCGATGTCTCCCTGGAAGACCTGCTCGGGCGCGATCCCGTGCCCCCTTGCCCGGAGCTATTGAACGCCAATATCCGCGACAAGGTCGTGCTGGTGACCGGAGCCGGCGGCTCGATCGGCTCGGAGCTGTGCCGCCAGATTCTGGCGCTGAAGCCTCGCAAGCTGCTGCTAATGGATGTCTGCGAACACTCACTATATCGCATAGAACAAGAGCTGTTACATATCCAGGCAGGGGGGGTGACCACGCGGATCAAGCCCCTGCTGGGTTCAGTACAACATCAGCAGCGTCTCGAAACCCTACTGCATACGTTTCACGTCCAGACCATCTACCATACCGCCGCCTACAAGCATGTGCCAATGGTGGAATACAACGTACTGGAAGGCGTCCGCAACAATATCTTTGGCACCCTGGCCACTGCTCAGGCCGCCATCGCCGCCCGAGTGGAGACCTTCGTCCTGATCTCCACCGACAAGGCAGTTCGCCCGACCAACATCATGGGCACTACGAAGCGTCTGGCCGAACTGATCTGTCAGGCGCTTTCGATGAACCAGCGTGACACCCGTTTTTGCATGGTGCGCTTTGGCAATGTGCTGGGCTCATCCGGCTCGGTAGTGCCGCTGTTTCGTCGTCAGATCGCCAGTGGCGGACCTCTGACCGTCACCCACCCTGACATTACACGCTACTTCATGACCATTCCCGAAGCAGCCCAGCTGGTACTGCAGGCTGGCGCCATGGGCCAGGGTGGGGATGTCTTCGTGCTCGACATGGGCAGCCCAGTGAAGATCGCCGAGCTGGCCAGGGAAATGGTGCGGCTGTCGGGCCTGGAAGTGAAGGATGACGACAACCCAGATGGGGATATCGAGATCCATTTCACTGGCTGCGCCCCGGTGAAAAGCTCTATGAGGAGCTGCTGGTGGGGGAGAATGTCTCCCTGACCCAGCATCCTCGGATCCTCTCTGCCCGAGAAACCTTATGGGAGTGGCCTCGCCTGGAAGACTTGCTGCAGCGCCTGCGAGTCGCCACCAAGACAGGCGATCTACAGCGCATTCAACAACTGCTGCTAGAGGCCCCCGCCGCCTACCACCCCCAGGGGCCCATTGTCGACCTGGCCTGGAACGAGCTTGGCAAGCGTCCTGTACTGCTGCCCGACTGCCCCACCCAGGACAACTTGGAGTCGCAGCCATCCCGTAAGGTTGAGGAGCTGCTCAAGGCAGCCACCGCAGCATCACTCTTCAAGGGCCCTCCCTGCTAACACCGGTGAGGATGGATGATCATGGAGACGAGGCACAGCGACATGCGACCGAACCTGGACATGCGAGATGGCCTGGAAGGCGTCAAGATAGCGATCATCGGCCTGGGGTATGTGGGCCTGCCGCTCGCCGTGGAGTTCGGCAAGTGCTACCCCACCCTGGGTTTCGATATCAATACCCAGCGCATCGCACAGCTGAGTGACGGGCTCGATACCACTCTGGAGGTGGAGCCCCAGCAGCTGCGCCAGGCCAGCCAGCTACGCTTCACCTGTGATATGGCCGCGCTGCGCGAGGCCAGCGTCTACATCGTCACCGTGCCTACCCCCATTGACAGTCAGCACTGCCCGGACCTGACGCCGCTGATCAAGGCCAGCGAGACCATAGCGCATGTGATATCCCGGGGGGATATCGTCATCTACGAATCTACCGTCTATCCGGGCGCCACCGAGGAGGTGTGCATTCCGGTGGTCGAAGCGGCCTCGGGCCTGACCTACAATGTCGATTTCTTCGCCGGCTACAGCCCCGAGCGTATCAACCCCGGCGACAAGGAACACCGCATTACCACTATCCGCAAGGTGACCTCGGGGTCGACGCCCCAGGTGGCGGACTTTGTCGATGATCTCTACGCCTCGATCATCACCGCCGGCACCTTCCGGGCGAGCTCCATTCGCGTGGCCGAAGCGGCCAAGGTCATCGAGAACACCCAGCGAGATGTGAATATCGCCCTGATCAACGAGCTGGCAATGATCTTCAATCGCCTGCATATCGATACCGAGGAAGTCCTGCAGGCGGCCGGCACCAAATGGAACTTCCTGCCCTTCCGACCCGGCCTGGTAGGCGGCCACTGCATCGGTGTCGACCCCTACTACCTGACCCACAAGGCGCAGCAGGTTGGCTACCATCCGAGGTGATCCTCTCGGGGCGGCGCATCAACGATGGCATGGGGGCCTATGTGGCCGGCCAGCTGGTCAAGCAGATGATCAAACAGTGCATTCAGGTGCAGGCCGCCCGGGTGCTGTTGATGGGTTTGACCTTCAAGGAAAACTGCCCGGACCTGCGCAATACCCGAGTGGTCGATATCATCCACGAACTGGCTGACTTCAATGTCACGGTGGATGTGTTCGACCCACACGCCGACAAGGACGAGGCCCTGTTGGCCTACGGGATCCAGCCCCTGGACCAGCCCGAAGAGGGCGTTTATGACGCCGTGATCCTGGCCGTATGCCACCGGGAGTTTCATGATCTCGGCATAGCCCGGATTCGCAGCTGGGGAAAGGCCGAGCATGTACTCTATGATCTCAAATACATGCTGGGGAATGGGGATGCCGACCTGCGGCTCTAACGCCCAGCTGATGCACCACGGTTAGTGCGATAAGAACGGAAGCATGGGTTACGGCGCCCTACCGTGCCTATACTGCCTGAGGTAGTCGAAACGTTATGAATCAAGCGAACAACAGTGGAAGCGCCATGCACTCGGTTGTCAAATTTCGTCGGCTCGCAGGGAACCGAAAACGGCTGCTATGCGAGGCTGCTATGCTGCTGCCGGCCGCGTGGTTCCTGGTCCGCGCCTTGCCGTTTCGCTGGTGGTCGAGCCGGCTGGGCACCTCGGTCCCCGGCGAAGCCGACCCCGCCCAAGCCGCGTACGACGCCCGCGCTCGGGATATTACCTGGCCCTCAAGGCCATCAACCGCCGCGCCGGCGGCCGCTTTACCTGCTTGATGCTGGCCATGGCGGCGCAGTGGATGCTGAATCGACGCGGCATTGCCAGCAGCCTGGTGCTGGGCACCTGCAACGAGCTCAACGACCGGCAGGAGATGGATTTCAAGGCGCATGCCTGGCTGCGAGTAGGCAACCACGTCGTGCTGGGCCAGCACGACGGCCGTTTCACTGCCCTTACAAGCTTTATCAAAACACCCGGGCACACCGCCTCCGACCGCTCGGCATAATAACCTCACCCTGAAGGAGCGACCATGAACCTGGACACCCGAGTCACGCGCCAAGACGAGCCACTCTCCTCCCAAGTCGATGACGAACTGGTGATCTTCAGCTCCAAGAACGGCATGTACTACGGCACCCAAGCCGTCGGCAAGCGTATCTGGTCGCTGATCGAGCAGGAAACCACCATCGCCGAGATCCGTGATCGACTCCTGGAGGAGTTCGACGTGGATCGCGAGACCTGCGAGCGCGAGGTCGTGACTTTTCTCGACCAGCTCCAGCAGGAGGACTTGATCAAACTCAGTTAACGCCGCTGTTCATGCATCCGCTCAGGCATCCACTTCCCGGTAATGGTGTGCCTGCCGGCTGAACAAATCGCAGTACATCCCCTCCTGCCGGATCAGCTCGTCGTGGGTGCCCTGTTCGCGGATCACGCCTTGGTCCAGCACGTAGATGTAATCCGCCATGCGCACCGTCGATAGCCGATGGCTGATCACCAGGGCGGCTCGGTGATCGATGCGCTCACGGAAGTTATCGAACAGCTCGAACTCCGCCCCCGGGTCCAGCGCACTAGTCGGCTCGTCGAGAATGATCACGCTGGAGCGATGCATAAAGGCCCGGGCCAAGGCAATCTTCTGCCACTGCCCGATGCTGATCTCCTGGCCGTCGTCGAACATCCGGGTGAGGGGCGTATCGTATCCGGCCTTGAGCCCCTGAATAAACGGATCCGCACCGGCCTTGACCGCCGCCGCCTCGACCGACGGCGTGTCGACCGGCTGGCGAATATCTCCGAAGCGGATATTCTCCCGCGCCGTGGCGGCAAAACGCCCGTAGTCCTGGAAGATCACGCTGAACACCCGGCGGTACTCTTCAAGGCCATACTCGCGGATGTCCACGCCGTCCAGGGTGATCCGCCCCGAGGTCGGATCGTAGAGGCGACAAAGCAGCTTGATCAGCGAGGTCTTGCCGGAGCCGTTGGCACCGACCAGGGCCACGATCTGCCCGGGGCGAATACGCAGATTGATATCACACAGCACCGGCTTGTCGGTGCCGGGGTAGCTAAAACCGATCTGCTCGAAGCGGATGCCCTCATGCATTGGCTCCGGCACCGGCAATGGGCGCACCGGCTCGGCAATTGCCGGACGAATATCGAGAAACTCGAACAGCAGCCCTACGTACAAATGATCCTCATAGAGCTGTGAAAGCTGCCTTACCACCTCCTGCCCCATCGACTGGGCACGCTGGAAAATCAACAGGAACAGCACTAGATCACCGACGCTGTTGCGTCCTAGCGAGGTCTGCCACGCCAGATAGGCCAAGGCACCAAAGAACGCTAGAGTGGCGATACTCGCGACGACCAGCTCGACCTGTGTGCGTCGCTGGGTGATACGCATGCGCTCCCGCCGAATCACACCACGCAAATCGGAATAGCTTTCGCGCAGGTAATCCCCCAACTGATTGAGCGCAGCTCCTTGGCATTGATATCGGAGGTCATCAGCCAATCCAGGTAGCCGGCCCGCCGTTCCATCTGCGTGCGGTGGTGCTGCCATTCGTAGAGGTGGCGGGTGAAGTGCAAGCGCACCAGCAGCGCCGGCACGATAGCGATCAATAGCACGGGCAGCAACAGCCAGTTGATGGTGATGATCAACACCACAATGGCGGCCAGCATCAAGCCGTTCTTGACTAGCAGCATCAGGTTGCCGACGACTTGCACCGGCCGCTGGTTACCCGCCTGGCGCGCCCGCTGCAGCGTGTCGTAGTAGCGCGGGCTTTCGTAGAAGGCCAGGTCCGCCCTCACCGCTCGGGCATGCATTTCCCGGTCGATATGGTCCGCCACCAGCAGCCCCTGCGCTTCCCTGGCGAGGCCCGACATGGCTCGCGACACCAGATAGGCCAGCGAACACCCCCCGGTCAGAGCCACGTACCACAGCACCGAGCGGATGCCTTCGGTGGGGGCCTCGCTACCCAGCTGTTGGGTCACCACATCTACCAGTTGCTTGAGCATAAAGAGCACCGCCAACCCGAAGACCACCTCCAGGGCCATCAGCAGGGCGCTGAGAACCGTCCACTTGCGGCTACTGTGCCACAAGAGTGGCAGAATGCGGCGCAGGGTGTTGAGTGGTGCGGTAAGCTTGGCAAGCTGGGACATACCCTCTCCTGGTTGTGGTAGCAATCAACGCCTGGATGAAGCAAGACGTCGAGACAGTTCTCGCCAAGGACGAAGTGGGCGATAGAGCCACTGCCTGCCGACCGGCAAGGGCCAGTCGCGATAATCTGCGTAGCTGGGGCGAAAGATTCGTAACCAACCAAAAAACTTCCAGCGAAGCCAATGCCAGCGGTTCGTTTGCCAAGCGAAGGAAAAATCAGGTGTGACTCTAGACCTACTCAGCGCCTGCTCCACCTCATAGTCACCCTCAAGTGCCGCCAGACAAGACCCTAACAATTGTCTACCATGAGCCGACATCGGCTGGCTGCCTGGGTTAGGAGACGCCAATGCCTTGTACAGTTCCAGTGTAGCTTTGACAGTTTCAGTCAAGTTCCTCTTTTCTGCACAGGCATAGACGTCATTCAAATCAAAAGAGGGATGCCGTTGAATCGCATCAAGATCCACCAACCAATGCAAATGAGACCAGTGGTGTTTGGTATGATGCAGGCAGATATAGACAAACAGTTCAGCCGTGGGCATGACGGGTATTTCAACATCCCCAAATGCAACGAACTCAGCAGTCGACAGGAGCTCCTCAGTGTTGTAAATCGTCCCAGTATTATCGATACGCTGATGAAACTCCACCACCACTCCCTGAGGTGACATCAATGTGATAACCCCTTGGACACGACCGAGAAAGGCAAGACTCGTGCGATCCGTTTCCAACCCCTTCGGGTCATGCGGGAGATACCCCTTATCCAGGGCAACTTCGAGCAATTCTACCATTCGATTGCGCGGTAAAAGAACATCGATATCGCGGGAAAAGCGCACAACTGGATCATCATAGTAGCGCGCCGCCAAACTATACCCCTTGAAGAAAAGGTGAGAAATACCGAGTGGCTGCAGTAATTCTTGGACCAGTTTTCGCTGGGCAGAAATCGCCAATAGGTTATGCTGGACCACTCCTATGCATTGACACTTCATGGCTTTCAGCTGATCTAGCGGCAGGTTTTCCGGTGCCAGTCGGCGCAGGTGCTGAAATATCAGCGGCAACACAAAGCGCCGTTGAGCCTGGCGGGAAACCTGCGTCCAGTCGTCGATCTGCTGGCAAAGCGTCAAAGCCGACTTTTCCTGCTCCATCGAAAGCTCAAGGCGGGATAGCAGGATGAGAAGTTGCAGCGAAGGGGAAAATGAAGCAGGGGAAGAAGATATGGACAGCATGAGAAGACAATCCTTATTCTTGATGGATCCGAATCGCTGGACTCAGGAAAACTCGCCACTAAGGAATCACTGAACAATTGATCACCTGGCCTGTGAAGCTGCCCGAGAACGATTTTCTACTCCAGCATCTTGTTTGAGGCCACCATGAAGTGGCCTCTACGGCTCGGCAGCCTTGCTATTCGGATCAGCCGTTGCCACGGCACGATGGCATCTAGTAAGTATCCCCCGGCAAAGCCGGGGGCTTTATTTTGTTAGCCCCTCAAAGGGGCAAGAACCTGAGCCGCCTGAAGGCGGCAGCCTCACATGCCGAACTTTAGTTGGTCATAATGCTCGTCAGTTCTTTCCTGATTACGGATGTAGGCTCTGACCATCGCCTCATCAAGCCCGACTGTTGAGACAAAATAGCCTCTTGCCCAAAAGCTCTCACCTGTGAAGTTGCGAGTTCTTCCCATGAAGTTCCTGGCTATCGAAATGGCGCTCTTCCCTTTGATATAACCAACCACATGCGACACGGAGTGCTTTGGCGGAATGCTGATGCACATGTGAACATGATCTCGCATCAGGTGGCCTTCTACGATCTGGCATTCCTTCTGCCTGGCCAGCTCATGAAAAACCTCACCAAGGTGCTTGGTAAGCGCCAATAAATCGACCCACTTGCCTTAGCGGTATTGAGCGACCGTTTTTGAAGCCGGCTCCAGATCCACATTCCAGGGCAGCAAGGCTTCCAGCTTCTCGACGGTATCGGCCCCGGCTATGTGTGCCAGCACGTGGTGGATGTAGGCCGAAGGCTCCAGCTCATTGGCCTTGGCGGTCTCGATCAGTGAGAAGCAGGTGGCACTGGCCTTGGCGCCTTGTGAGGTATCGGCAAACAGCCAAGCCCTTCGACCCAGTGCGAACGGACGGATGGCGTTCTCGGCCAGGATATTGCTGATCTGCAGGTCACCCCGCTCGCAGTAACCCACCAGGTAATCCCACTGGTTCAGCGTGTACTCCATGGCCTTGCGGGTCAGGGAGCCTTTCAGGACCTTTCCGACGTTGGTTTCCAACCAGGCCTTGAACGCCTTCAGTTGGGGCAGGCTCTGGGCCTGACGAATGCGGTGGCGCTCGGCATCGGTCAGGTCCTTGATCCGACGTTCGATCGCGTAGAGTTTCCGGATATGGCCCAGGGCCACATCGGCCTTGGAGACCTTGAGGTTCTGGCCCTTGCCTTTTTTGCTGGCCGGTGCCGCCTTGGCGGCTTCGACGAACTTGCGTCGGGCGTGATCCCAACACCCGATCCGGATGATGTCGTTATCACGGCACACCTGCCCGTAGCCGGAGTAGCCATCGGCTTGCAGGATGCCGCTGAAGTCATCGAGCAACCGCACCGGCACACTGCCCGCGCGTGACGGATCGTAGTCGAACAGCACCGTGGGTTGCCCGGGTGGGCCACCCCGGGTGACCCACATCCACTTATCCGACTGCGCCGTCTTGCCCTCTTCCTTGAGTACCTGGATCCGGGTTTCATCGGCCTGGAGGTAGTCGCTGCCGTTCTGTGCCTCACGCATCAGGTGGATGAGCGGTTTGAACACGCCTTCCAGACGGATGATCCAGTTTGCCATGCTGGTGCGGCTAACCTCATGACCCAGCCGGCCCAGCATCTTCTCCAGGCGATACAGCGGCAGGCCATCGGCGTATTTGGAGGTAATGAGGTAAGCCAGCAGCGAGGTGGTGGCCACACATTTGCCCAGGGGGTGAAGCGGGCGGGTGGCGGTAAGGATGCGCTCTTCTCCATCCTGTTCGAACACCGCCTTTTCCTGCCAGTACTCGAGCACTTTCAGCTGGGCCGGGATGAACTGCAGCTCTTCCTTGACCTTGGTGAAGAAGGTCTTGCTGGCCCCGACCTTTTCTTCGTCGCTGAGCGTCAGTTCAATTCGCTCGCGCAGCAACTTGTCGGAGAAGCCCCGTTGACGACGCTTGCGGGTGGAACGAGGGACATCTGCCTCTTCGACAGCCTCGTAATAGAGTACAAAACCGTTGTCTTCCCACATCAGGCACTTGATCTTGTTCCGCTGCCGGTTGGTGAACGCGTAGAGGGCCCCGGTAAAGGGGCTGTGGCCCAGCTCCTGTTCGATCAGCAAGGCCAGGCCGTTGGCCTGTTTGCGGAAATCAATCGGCGCCCGGTACAGGTAAATCTCCGGCAACGCCAGTGACGGGCGCAGGTACCGGTGACGCATCACAGCTGCCTCAGCACCGCGCCCAGCAACTCGATATTGCCGGCGTGCAGGCCAGTGATCGACACGCCGCCAGGCAATGACACGGTCAAACCGTCTGTGGCGGCCACGCCAGAGACCGGTGCCACCCTGGCAAATCCAGTGACTGTGGACGTCTCATTCGGGTAATGCCCCGAATCTGTCAGCTTCTTGCGCCAATAGACAAACCGGTGGTAGGTCAGCGAGTGTTGTTTGCAGTAAGCGATTCCGGACAGGCCAGAGGCTTGCCAGTCCCCGATTTGCTGTTGCCAGAATCGCTCACGATCGGCACTGCTCATACGGATTTCTCCCTTCAATGAGAGAATCAGTGTGTCCAAGCAGAGCCCCGGAATACAGGTGCCGATTTATTGGCGCTTACGGTGCTTGCGTATGCCACCGAAAATCACTTTCTTTCGCTTTTTCGGTATAAAAACAACATGATACCTGCAATTCCATGTTGTATGGGCAAGACTCTGGTACTCTCTCATTGGGAACATCCTATCTCTTGGCGGAGACTGGAGGTTCCCTTTGACCGCAGCACACGGTCAAACCTCGGGTAGTCCCCCGGCAAAGCCGGGGGATTACCTTATTTATTTAGGACAGGAACCGCTGTCTATCCAATCGGACAACTTGACAACTGCAGTTCTTGAACTGATACCGGGGTCACGGTAGCCGATCAATACAAGTTACGGGCTTCTTGCGGGCAGATAAACTGTTGGAAAATGAAAAGGTTAGCCTCTATCATGAGACCTGCCCATAGCCAATCAAGAAGCAGGATTGCCATAACGCCTTGCCAATTTCCTGAATAACTTCATTATTTTTATCTTTGCCCCCTGATACGCTCCGTATGTCACCTTTGGAACTCCTCCCCACTTTTTTTCCATAAGATCATTTTTCAGGGTCTGGTTTTTCGACCCTGCCCCTCTCCACTCCTTTTCTTTTTTCAAATCAACTGACATCCTTTTTAAATCATCTCTATGCAGATGAACAGAATCCGGTGTGAACGCTCCCTGCAATCCAGCCTTTTTCATGCTCATGTGAAAATCCATATGCCCACCACTGAAAAAAATATTCTCGTCCCACATCACCTTGTCAAAGCAGTGTCTTTTTAGAACGATCAGTCCTCTGACATAATCAGCATAAGCAAATCTGTCTTCATCACTTTTCAAGTACTTCCACTTATCGTCCCTTATCAGCCTCACTACGGGAGGCTTACCTCCCTTCCGAAAACTTATCAAACCCGAGCGTATTCGTACATCCCCTGATATCAGACCCTTTCCACCTCCAATCTGCCTCTCGACATCAGCACAGTAATCGATATGCTTATTATTTTTCAGTATTCTCAGTATTTTTCTAATATCAAACTCTCCACCCAGTTCAAAATCATCATCAGCCCTAAGAACGAATACTTCATCTTGCAAGGATTGAACCAGCCTGTTCTTTGCTATGGAAACGGGAACCACTTGATCCCAAACAACCACATGATGCCCCTCATTTCTCAGATCATCATAGAGTTTTAACTTCCAGTCATCCAGAGGCTGTTCATCACCAATATAAAAACGATAGTCCAAACCAGAAAAAGAAAGTTTCACCGATTCAATCAACCAAAGTAGGGACTTCCTGCTGGGCGACGTTTTCACAACGATTGCAATCTTGTCATCCATTTACGAAGACTCCTTCGTCAAGGTTAGCTTCATAACAAATATCAAAGACCAAAACATAGAATTGACATCATCATTGTTAGACAATCAATCAATCATGCCAATTAATTCGTTCGATTAACTTGTGCCTCAGAAACCTGGCATAAGGAACAGATATATGGTGACGATCTCGATACATCAGATATCCTTCGAAAACAGTGGGGCAGATATCCTCTGCGCACAACATATCGGATAAATCGACAACGTTAATGAGGTCCTCATAATCACCAGCAGGATCAGTATCAAGCAAGGCATCCGCCTTAGACTTGGAGCACAAGGAGGCATGTTGTCGATTTTTTGCAATACAGGTTGGAACATCAAAATCGAACCAAGGGTTATCTCTGATTCCAACAATCGGTATACCTAGAACTCTCAGTTTCTCCCACTGCTCTACATATCCTTCAGGAACATATTCCACACCGTTTCTGCCATCAGCTCGCGTCGAGTTTGTCACAACGACAGCGGGATTGATTGAGGAAATCACTTCCAGCACCTTTTCATTCCACGCAATGCAGGAGCTGTCGGAAGATGGTAACACTCCCAGCGAGCACGCACTTTTAGTTATGTTGATGATTTTAATAGAATTGGATTTTCCGACTTCCGACAGTGCCGGCAGCCATTGCACCGCATGAGACCCCCCACTAGAGCCATCACAGTCTGAGCCTCCAAGTCACCGAACTCACATACTCTCACCTCAGAGGCGGTTCTTGTCTGATGGCAGTCGTCATCATAAGGGCTAGGTAAGTTTCTATGCGTAGACATCAGCTCTTCTTTAGAAATCATGCTTGCATCACCTTGTAAATAAATTGCGTCTCCTAGATAAGGCTGGATATCCGTGCTGCGCCATAATTCCGCATTTTTATTCTGCGTCGATATAAGATGCTCTCTCCATGTAAAACCTGATGCAAATACAGGGAGGAAAAATACCAAACCTACCAGCCATGATGCCAAAACCTTATTTCCGCTCATTGCCTTGAAGGGGGCTTCGATCACCATGGTCGTCAAGAAGGCCAGGACAAAAGAGGCTGCAATGATTGCCAGACCTGCAACAGCTCCAATTTCTGTGCTGCCTGTATGATGCTGAAAGAAAACGACGAGCGGCCAATGCCATAGATATATGGTAAAGGAAACCCCTCCGATCGCAACCATCACCCTACTGGACAGAAGCTGATGCACTATTCCACCACTTTGGCTGTGGTGAAATCCCGACACGATAAGAAAAATCGCAGACATGACAGGAATCAAGGCAACATAGCCAGGATAAGAGAAACTAGCAGGGATGATGGCGCCACCAAGAAGCAGCCCAGACAATCCGGCGGCAGCCAATATTGAAGACGTTTTGCGTTCGACCTTTAGCCAAGGAATGACGATAGCTACCAACGCTCCTGCCAAAAATTCCCAAGCCCGAGTTGCAGGGTTGAAATATGAGGCTTCTGGGCTAACGCTAGTAAAATAAATAGAACAGGCTAACGAAGTTATAAAAACAATAAAAACAGGAATAAAAACCGACTCTCTCAAGCACACTAAGTATCGAGAAAGATAAACACCGAAGCCGATCAGGAATGGAATGAGAGCATAGAATTGTATCTGAATGGACAAGGCCCAGAACTGCTGTACCGGACTAGCCGGGGTGTCAGCCGCCAAGTAATCCACGGACTTCCTTATCAATTGAAAGTTTTCCAGATGTACTGCGCTGGCAATGACTTCATTGATGAACTCAAGCCAGAAAGGGGAAGGAAGAAAGAAATAAGCCATAACCATGGTACTTAAAAGTACCACATATGCCGAAGGTGAAATCCTTTTGATGATTCTTCCCCAAAACTGGAATGGCCTGATCTCCCCCTCTGTAACATACTGCTTCAATATCAGGCTAGTCATCAAGAAACCGGATACGACAAAAAAAACGTCCACCCCTCCTGAAACTTTACCCCCCCATATATGATAAACAAGAATCAAAATCGCCCCAGTGGCTCTAATACCCTGTATGTCGCTACGATACTGGGAATAGTTATATTGACAAGCACGTTTATCTTTCACAGGATAGCCCACTCCCTATCTGTCAACGTATTTGCACCTAATTAAATCAAGAGGTGATCAAGCACTACGAGATAATGGCCTGCCTCAAACAAGGGAAGAACGGTGTGAGAGCCAATGTATCCAGCACCACCAGTAACCAAAATAGTCACAGCTCAAATCTCCAGATGTTGACAAATGGAAGACAACATCTCCTGGTTGACTTTCTTCACATCATAAAGCTCTTCAACTCGCTTTCTGGAGTTCATGCCCATGGCAGACAATAAATGAGGCTTTGTAATCATGTTTTCCATAGCAGAAGCCAATGCTTTCGAGTCACGTGGCTCTACGAGTAGCCCATTGAGACCATGAACGACTGGTCCCCGGCAGCCAGGAACATCAGACGTTATGACAGGGCGACCACAGCTCATAGCTTCCAGAATGGCTCGTGAAGTACCTTCCCGATACGATGGCAAGACAAACACTGTAGAACTCATCAAAAGGGGAACAACATCACTTAACGGCTCCTTAATGTCAACAAAATCACTTTTTTTCCAGGCTTCTACCTCATACAGCCCCACGGAACTTGTAAGGTTGATGTCATGCGCCCCAACTAGAATAAAATGAATATTGGGGTATCTTGGCTTGAGAAGCCGCGCTGCTTCAACAAACTCATACACCCCTTTTTCTTTTACCATCCTGGCCATACACAAAAAGATAAAGGGCTCGAACGATATGGCAGAAAAGGGATACTCGGATAGATTGACGCCTGAACCGTTGACAACCTTTTTATCAAATCCAAGCCTATCGGATAATGAAAAGATCAAACCATGTCTCAGCTCACTCAAGTCATCAGAATTTTGGAAAAAGAAAACATCACTCAGCAATGATGACAAACCGTAACAAAAAATTGAAAACCTCTTTATCATTCGAGCCTTTAACTTATCAGCTGCAAATGCATAGCCCAGCCCAGTCACTAGACAAAATACTTTATTGACACCAGCGGCCTTTGCCGCCACAGCACCAAAGATAATGGGCTTTACTGCATAACAGAAGACAGAACCAGGAGACACCTCCCGCACGGCTTTGAGCAAGCCGAATAATTGTTGGAAAAAAACCAGCGGATTTAACGAGTGCCTGTCAAGGTCATACAAAAAAATAGGAATCCCAAGCTCGCGCACTTCTTCCATATAGTCATAGCGAGGAACCAGTGCTGCGACATTAATCCCTTTTTCTTTCATTGAGATTATTAGATCACCACGATTGTGGATCAAAGACCTTGAGTTAGCAGCCACAAATAGAACATCTACCCTTGCAGGCTCACTTTCCTGATATTGCATGGACTAATACCCTCGCTCCAGAAACACCTCTGTTGGAAGGCTTCCATTGTCCAACCAACTCTCAAGATTATATGAAAATATCTCAATGGCTCTCTCCAACCCGGCTGGCGATATACCGGAAATATGCGGTGTGATAATGAGATTATTCTGACTCCATAATAGCGAATCTTCCGGAAGCGGCTCCTGATTGAAAGCATCGAGAGCCACTCCTTTCAAGCGCCCTGATTTTAAAGCAACAATCAGTGCCTTTTCATCAATGACCTCTCCTCTAGAAACATTTATCAAAACACAGCCTTTTTTTATTTCATTAAAGACATTATGATTGAACACCCCCTTTGTTTCCTTCGTCAAAGGGGCCGCAACAACAATATAGTCAGCAAAAGGCACCCTAGATAACAAACACTCTTGTGGGTAGACTGAATCAAAGTAATCGAAACTTCTACCACTTCTAGAAATGCCCTCAACGTTCATTTCAAGAAACTTGCAAATCCGGGCTACTTCCCTTCCAATCTCTCCCGTTCCAAATATCAGAACTTGACTTTGAAACAACATCGAAAGCGGCTCGCGGTGCCACGCTCTATGATGCTTTCGCTCTTGCCACAGAGCAATATTCTTCGAGTAAAACAGCATCATACTAAGCACATATTCCTGCATGGCAATACCATGAACACCACGAGAACAACTCACTCTAAACTTGTGGGCATTGCCAACAGAGCTCAACCTATTTACCAAGACATCAACCCCCGAGGTCAGAACATGCAACCACTTGAGGCTTTCTCCCGAAAAGCTCAAATAATTCAAAACATCATCGTGCTGATGTCCAACGATCACCTCGGGGTCGACTTTCCTTAAGTCATCACCAGTATTACAAACAAAAATATCTACCTCTATTCCTTTTTGTGCGAGGGACTCTTCGATTATTTCTTTTACAATCTCATTTCTATTGGAATCAACACTGACACCAATTCTTATTCTGCATGTTCTCATGATCTTCCATTTCCAGGCAAATCAACACCATCATGACTTTTATTATATGTTCGAACTAACTGCCTGTATACGATGCTGGCAAGTACACGGTGATTGTGTTCTAACTCAACGTTTCCTGCCTGGTGCCAGTAACACTCACTATCGCGAAGCTTCGTGATCTCCGATGGAAAATCCAGCCACTCACACAGTTCTGTAGAAGAAGCTGCCCCACCATGAAAGGCGCGGGATAGAATCACCCATTGAGACCCCAGCCGCACATGCTCACCAAGAACGGTTTCCGCCGGAAGCTCTCCTTGGCCAATGCGTGCGATACCGCCCACGCCCCAGGATATCCCTGCCCGATTGAGCAGCTCGGCACTTGGGTCCAACAACTTGGCCGCCATCGGTTCGAACAAAAAGTCTAGGCCCATCCCCAACGCCAGGTCATTCAAGCCGAAATGCACCTCGTCATGGCTAGGGGTAAGCAGGGATATCCAGTCGGGCAGTCTCACCAGAGCCTGGGGGGTTTCCGCCAGAAAGGAGACGGGTACCCGCCCACTCACCATGTCAAGGAAGCATGCAACTTCATCCCGGCTGGTGAACATCGGAAGCATCAAGCGCTGGGCGCCGTGGTAGAGGGCGGCATTGATCTCTTGAAACGTCCCGGAATGCAGCGGATTAAGGCGAACCATAAGTTCAGCTTGCCTTAATACACTGGGAAACTGCTGCAATCTCATCGAGACTATGAGCTGCCTTATGCGTATCAAGGTGTCCTTGTCGCTCGGACTTCCCTATTACCTCCTGGTCCATGAAGATACGTGCCACTCCATGCTGTTCGACAAAAGCAGCCACGTCGGGACTGGCAGTAATCATCATGAATTGGAGCCCGCTCATTTTACTTCCTCCTCGACGTCCTTATCCTCTGGCAATCGACCATTGAGTTTATCTCGATAGCTACGCCAGTTAAGCTCTTTACCGCCATAGATAGGACTACCTGGTGCTATCACCTTGAGTGTCTTGAAAATTATTCCGATATCATTGAGGAAGCTACGGCGTTCCACATATTCAATATCAAAGGCTAATTGCCTCAACCAGTTCAAGCTACGACGCCCACGCACTTGCGCAAGACCAGTAAGCCCTGGACGCACATTGAAGCGTTTCATATACTTTGGCGGAACAACATCAACTTGCTCCATCAGAACGGGACGCGGTCCTACCACGCTCATGTCACCCTTGAGTATATTGATGAGCTGAGGTAGTTCATCAAGACTCATTGCACGAATGAGTCGCCCTGCACGAGTTATGCGCGGGTCTCGGCCTTCACTGACCACCGGCTCATTATGTTGGTCAACCTCTTCGGGAGAACGGTGCACCATGGTGCGAAACTTGATCATGTGGAATGATTTGCCATACAAACCGGCACGACGCTGAAAAAAAAACACAGGCCCAACGCTGTCCAGTTTTATCCAGCAAGCCAGGAGTAGCATCAAGGGTGAAATAAAAATCAAAACAACCGTGCAAATTACGATATCAAAAGATCGCTTTAACAAATTACTCATATCAGCCCCACTGCATTGACAATTATCAAAATATATTTTTTAATATACATATTATCAAAAACACTGACTCGATTAGCAGAAATATTTCATTTTTTTCAAAACAAGAAATCTGCTTGTCGTGACAAAAAAGACACAGATAAATTAATAGCCATTCTTATTCTTCATCTGCAAGAAGCTTCGCCCTAATTCACCCATCTTATGCACACTGAAAATTCAGGAAATCTATTGGCCAGAAAATCAGCATGGCTCATGATATTGGAAACTATGATTGTTTTTTTTGGGCATATTCATGACGCCCTTTTAGTTTAAGTGATCTTTTCTTAAGTTCTGAAAATTTTCCTGATTTTACACAGTCTTCGTGGACAAGGCTAACACAAACTGGTATTACTGAAAGACTAAAGTGTCTTGCTATTGCAAGCCTATGCCTGCCTCCATGGGCCTGGATTAACTCCCCTTCCCTACCAACAAACACTTCTATTCCACCCATCTCTCTAAAACTATTTCTTTTTAACTCGAATTGAGACTTCAGATACTTTGTTTCTTCAACATTTTTTATAAGCTCATCAAGTTTCTTAAAACGATTCTCAGCTAAAACTTCCTTGTCTTTTCTGTTAATGTTGGTTAGCGCTATGGTTTTTGAGACATTGCGTTCAAACTCACCAACCTCTTGCCAAGACCTACCGGATCTTAGTTTTTCTATAGTCTGTCGATAACTTCTCAAACAGTTTATTGGAACAATCATCTTGTCCCAATCCCCCCCCACGATAAACTGATTCTTGAGAGCATTTATCATTGTGCGATCCTTGACAAGATATGTTGGAATATACGAAAGATGCTCGGGAAGGTTTGTTGGATTGAATCTTGTATATGAATTAATTTGAGATGGCTCACAGTAAAGAAGCTGGTATTTTAGTGGGGCATTCAGTCCATACTTGAATTTGTTGACAATATCTACCTTATACGCATTAAAACGACGAACAACACCTTTTTTTAGAACAGAGTTTAAAATATTTCTCATTGCCATGGTGTTCCATCCTATAAGTTAGTCAAAGGATATTCGAACCGATATTCGAACCGGTAGGTTCATCCCATGACGCACGCACACGTTACTATTTTGCCAAGCGCACCTTTATGGAGTTAAAGGAAGAAGCTGCCAAAATTACAAACAAGGCAACAAATTTCGATTTATGACGAATAGCCGTCCCAATATTTGTTACACCGATGGCGAAAATAAATGTCAAAGCTCCAAATATAAGCAGCAGTGCAATACATTCTTCTTTCCGCTTAATGAGATGCCAGCCTTTATAGACTCGCCAGGCGAGAAAGATATAAAGCATCGAGGCCACCAGTCCTAACAAATGACGAGGAGTCTTGATATCCCACGGGAAGGGCGCAAAGTTGAAATAGATAATTCGGGCGGGGATCAACCAAGGCTGTGCATAGGGGTTACCAGTCGCAATGGAGCCAGGATAAGCGGATCCCCCTTGCGGATCCCGTTCGAATCGAGACTCAATGGCTCCACCTACCGCCCCCTCTTCAGTACCTATTTCAACCCCCTTGCCCAAGGAAAGCCCTCCACTAAATGTTATGATACTCACTGCAACAATAAATACCGCCGCCGATACCATCATCCGCTGCACATCATATTTCCTGATAAGCGAATTTCTGGCCTCCATCAATAATTTAGTCATAAAATATGCCATATAAATGGCAACTCCAACGAAAGCTCCAATCCATCCCGGATGAAACATGACTGCAGCTGAAAAGAATAGAAGCCCCAACATAATTCCTGATATAGATTTTCCACCAATCCATTTAATGAAGAAGTATAAGCCAAGCAAAAAGCACAGGGTGGATACTTCCTCACGTAATGATATTACTGAATTGAACGCCGCAAACGGATATAGTGCAATAATATAGGCGGATATTACAGCAGCCTTTTTCCCAAACAGGTCATAGACAATCAGTGCGGTCAGGGCCACAATCAAGTGTCCAAATAAAAAGTTCATGGAAGACAGTATAAAGTCAGAGATACCAACCAATTTATGGACAACGGCCCCTAACCACGAATAAAAAAAAGCCGACGAGATATCGAGAATTTCAAAGAGCTCTCGCCACTCCAGCTCTGACCACTGTTGGGCTATTCTCCTGAACCGCGCACCGTCCCGATGTGCACCAGGAGGCGAAAATATCTTGGCATAATCAAGAACTATCAATATAACACGAAACAGAAATGCAAACACTAGCGGCCAGAGTAACCAACGGTGGCGCAAGGCAAACAACAGGCAGCATACTGCTGTTATGGCAAACATGATCATGATAAATAAGTAAGGATCCATATGAATTTCATTACCCTGCTTGATAAAATTCTTAACTCTATCGCCATTAACAGCATGTACACTTATTTTACAAAAGCTTTCTTTCAGGTGGAACTCTCAGTCAACGTTATTTTTTATGCCTCACTACGACCTGAAAACATGTACATATCACACATTCCCAGTAGAGTTATAATGGGAATGCTCATCATTTTCCAACAAGGATTGATAAACAACAAGATGTGCATTTACTGAAGATGCTATGCCATACTGGCTGGACCATTTTATAGCATTTAAATGTAATACTTTCCTGTATTCATAGTCCTGAATAAGGCTACGCAATGCTACAGCATAGTTATGAACATTGCCGTCAACAACTATGCCATTCTGTACTTGGTTAACGATTTCTGCACACCCACCAACATTGGTGACGATGACAGGCAACCCAGTCATCGTTGCTTCTATTTGTGCTATCGGCAATCCTTCCCATGCAGATGACATGACAAAGATATCCGATGCATACAATAACTCTTTGATGTTTAAAACATTTCCCAAGAACGTTACTTTATCGGACAACCCTAACTCCAAAGTAAGAAGCTCCAGCTCTTCACGCTTGGCCCCTTCACCAGCAATACACAGCTGAAAGTCGAGTTCCGCGAGTTCAGATAGAGCATGGAAAAGTAAATTCAAATTCTTCTGAGCCGAGAGAGTGCCAACGAACACTAACTTGACTGGAGAGCTATTTTCGTAGGTATCTTTTACCTTTACTCGTCTTCCAGAGACACCATTGTCTATTCGATGCACATTTTTTCGCGTAAGGCTCCTGAGTAGGTTGGTACATGCCTGACATATCCCAATATACGATGAAACACGAATATCCAGAAGATGATAAATAAATTCTGGTGCGCCTATCTTGATGTTATGGTGCGTATAAATAATCTTACACCGAGGCGCAAAAAGGGAAAAAATGGCTGCGTAATATAGATGTGTGTGGATGATATCGGGCTGCCACTCTTTGAAGGCTTTTCTGACCGCAAATATCCCTATCAACGGATTTTTTCTGGAAGCTTGCCCTATAAATACGTAACCTATTCCATTGATTTTAAGGAGTTCAAGAAACTCTTCTTCGAACTCAAGACTCCTTCCGGTTTCTTCCGCACGGTCAATGAAAACAAGAAAAATAGCATGTCTCAATTTCGACATTTCGATTGCCAAGTCACGAACATAGATCTCGGCACCACCCGATGCAGCCGACGAGAGGATATGCATGATTTTCATTGGGAAGCCTGTGCATTGAGCATAGTAAATATCCCCAGGCAAAGCCGGGGCTTTATATTGTTACCCCCTCAAAGGGGCAAGAACCGGAGCCGCCTGAAGGCGGCCATCCTCACATGTAAAACTTGAGCTGATCATAATGCTCATCCGCCTTTTCCTGGTTAAGGATGTAGGCCCGAACCATATCTTCATCCAGCCCAACTGTCGCAACAAAGTAGCCTCTTGCCCAAAAGCTCTCACCATTTAGACTTTTAAAAATTCTTTGACATTTTCTTTGGCATTTTGTATCAACATTCTATCTTTAGGGAGTCGCTCCAATCTCTTATTGGAAATATACTCTTCCAGCCTCAAGATTTGACAAGATTTATAGAAAGCTATTTTAGCATATGCTTTCATAATCTTATATTTTTTAAAATCAGATTTGTTGCGGGCTTTAGCTATCTTGGCTGAACACAACTGGGTCTCAATTATTTTTTTTATATTTACGGGATGATCGATTTTGTAATAAAATAATCTTTCTGATAGTCTAGCAAAGTTTGAGAAGCTTACTGTTCTTTCCCACAGCTCTTGGTCCTGGCACTTACTAAGCAAAGCATCGTATTTGTTATTTTTAAACCAGTCAGTTTTGCCCATTACCGATGGATGAAGTATTGCAGACCCTTTTGCGATGTTTTCGAAATTGAGCAACTTGGTCTCTTCGAAGTTTGTATGACTAACAATTTGAAAAGGATCATCTATAAACAAGTAGTAACCTGTCGACAAAATGTCTATTATAGGATTGCTTTCAAGATATTCTTTTTGCTTTCTTAGCCTTTCAGGATGCATAATGTCATCAGCATCCATTCTTGCCAAATATTTTGTTTTTGTTAATTCAATACCTTCATTTAACCTTGTAGCCAAACCCAAATTCTTTCCATCAGAAAAGACTCTGACTTTTTTTTCTTCAAAGCGTAAAGCTATATCTAGTGAGGAGTCTGTGGATCCATCATCAATCAATATAACACAATCCGGCGTGGTAGTTTGTTTTATTATGGAAATCAACGCGCGAGCCAGTGTTCGTTCACAATTTTTAAACGTCATTACAACTGTAACATCATCACGCTCACTCACAGCCCGCCCTCCTAGATGTGCAGTAAGCTCCCCCCTGTAAAGGCGGTGGCTTTATATTATTAGCCCCCCAAAGGGGCAAAAATTGGAGCCGCCTGAAGGCGGCCATTCTCACATGCCAAACTTAAGCTGATCATAATGCTAATCCACCTTTCCCTGGTTACAGATGTAGGCCCGAACCATATCTTCATCTAGCCTAACTGTCGCAAAAAAGTAGCCACTTCCCCAAAAGCTCTTGCTAGTAAAGTTCTTTGCTCTTCCCATAAAATGCCTTGCCATCGAACGGAATCGCACTTTTCCCCATGATATAGAATCCTTCGGCGGAATGCTGATACACATGTGGACGTGGTCACGCATCAGGTGGCCTTCGTCTATTTGGCACTCCTTCTGCCTTGCCAGCTCATGGAGCACTTCACCAAGGTGCTTACGGATCGCACCGAAAATGACTTTATTTCGCTTGTCGGGATGAAAACAACATGCTAACTGCAATTCCATGTCGTATGGGCAGGGACTCTGACACTCTCTCATTGGAAACATCCTATCTATTGGCCGAGATTAGAGGTTCCCTATGACCGCATCACACGGTCAAACCTCGGGAGTCCCCCGGCAAAGCTATGGGACTACTTGGTTTATTTAAATTCTGATAATATTTTATATGCCAAATCACGCCCTCTGCCTCTAATGCCTCTAACCTTTCCAGCTTTCTTTGATTCCCAAGGTAAGCTCGTTTAGCACTCGCTTCTTTTCATTGCTGATTGAATCGTTGTTCGTTATTTCTATGATACTTGCTATGTTGCCTTGCTTGTCAATCTTGACCAAAACACAAGGAACACTCAGCCTTCTACACAATTCGATTTTTATCCACTCTTTGGATCTCTGAAACTCCATCCTTTCCTCCACTGAGGCGAAACCACGTTTTATTGACCATTCCTGCCAAATGCTTAAATCTCCTCTTATGGCAAGCCTTTCGACGCTCAAGGATGGTGGTAAAGAAAAAAGGACCACGATATCTGGCTGCCCTGAAATATGCCTTAGAACACTTGCCAAGTCTTCAGGACTCTCTGAGATTTTCGGATTAACCCAATCGCCGAGCTGAAGAAATCCTTGGTCCCTGACATAATATTTACTCTTGTCTCTAAGACTCTTTGACATTGCTCCAAAAAAAGCAAGTAACGCCAGTCGTGGCGCTTTTTTTTCCCCACACAGCTGATGTTTCAAGAAAAAATAATTCACGATGAATGTGGGTAAAAATTGAGCCGAAAGAAAGCAGGAGATCACAAGCCAAATTTTTTTTACGGGATCACCTTCTGTTCTGACAGTAACAAAACCCCGATCACGAAGCAGTACAGCGATCGATGTTTTTCCTGAACCGGGTGGTCCGGAAAATTCTATTAGCATATTTTTCCCTGCGACTTTTCTCAAAGATGTGATCAGGCATGTCGATATACTTGAGCCAAGCAATTTTTCAGCACACTACTGATGAATCATTGTTCTTCCTATAACACTATAACACCTTGCTCAAGGTGGGGACATGCCTCTCGGTGTATCGTATGCACATACACCGGTATTCTATCTACCTCAAGAATCTGGCAGATAATCAACCTATGCAGTCCACCCGAATTTCTGATCAACTCACCACTTCGCCCCACATTGATGAACATAAAGTCTTTATAGAACCCTTTTCTTTTTATCATTTTCTCATCAATTTTTCTCTTGCTGATGGACTTATATAGGCTTTCTATATTGTTCATTTTTCGAAAAAAATACGCATGATCATCAGCTTTTTCTACCCACGCATTGGTTGACGATGCAGGATGTTCAATCTTCAGTCGGGATGGATATAGATCAGTCTTACTCCACTTCATTCCCAGGCAGAATCTCTGATATATTCCTCGATATAATGCAGTATCCTTTATGGGTAAGGTTTTCAGATCCCAGTCTCCAGACAAGACCTTCCCGTAACGCAGTATGGATATCCTACCTCTTTTATCAAAGCCCCTCCTCGGCTCGCCCGCCTGCATCAAGACAATCTTTTTGGGATCAATCCAATAGGTCTTCCACTTGCTCTTCAAGGGCCAGCCATGAGTCGGAACAAGCGCGTTACAGGTAATTAAGCAGTTGTTTATAATTGTTTGAAGACTTGGAATCATCGGCGCCCCCGCTTTTCTTCCCAGTGTATTTGTTTATCGATTTTCTTCAGGTTGCAGTTTTGATACGAGCATATTTTTTTTCCCTATCACTCTATGAAAAATATCCCCAGCCTGATCAAGTGAATAGAGCCCACTTATTACATGAGGAAAGTATTCAATCGCCTCTTCAGTTAATACCCTCCTGACTTTGATATTGATCTCGGCTATATCAAGCACAGCACACATCATCACTCTATGCTGGCCCTGTTCTATCATCCACCTCCAATCTCCTTCGTTATTCACCAGCACGTCTGCTTCAACAAAACCTCCCCGATGACTTGGGGAATCTATGAATCCATTTCTTCTGATGGATTCAAACAACCTTCCAAATTTCCATATTTCTGCCTCTATCTTGCTCCTGCTGGAAGGACCCCAATGTTGTACTCCATGTTCTTTTGCCAAAGATTTTACCAATTTACCATTTTTGATGACGGCTGATTTTTCATCTTTCAGATAAGTATAGAGTGACCATGGCCACGGCGGGTTGTTAGTATGGCTCGGTAGTGGAAGTTCATCAAATTTCGAGGAATAATTAATTCCAATACATTCCCACAATCCACTGGGCTGATAATCAGCATAGTAATCGAAAATTTGATTTCGGATCAACTTTTCAAATTTGCTTCGATCACTTGAATCAGCCGCTTGGCGAAGGATCTTAACAATGGGGTGGGTGTGATCAATCGCACTTCCATTAGCTTTCCATCTGGCATCCTTGACTTTTGCCATCATGACTACCGGCTTATAATAAACAGCGGCAATCCTGGGGTCTGGAAACTGGTAACGGAAGTCCACGAAGGATTCATTTACCGCATAAATACTCAATCCGACGCTAGACAAAATTTTTCTGACAGTTTTGACTATCTGCTTGTTCATATGATCATCTTCATGCGTCCAATTCGGGTCATACGAAACCACTTTTTCTCATAGTAAAAGAGCCGCATGACAATCAATATACCAGGCACAATCAAAGCTCTTTATGGGATTTTTCACGGAAGTCAAATTCGCTAAACAGCGTATTTTCCGAGATTTTAATGATGTGCTTTGCAAGACTATCGATGTAATCAGATACTGGTACAGCGGTATTGATACTGAAAACCTCGCACCCCCTCTTTTCCAGAATTCTCTCTACCTCTTTGCTTATTTCGATAGATTTGTTAAGATATTTAATTGCGGAGCTCTGGCTGCCGTCACGCTTTTCTACCCTTGTCTTCAGAAGACTATCTGGCGCTGTCACATGGATAGCCAGGATGGGTAGTGGCATTATCGTGTAATATGGCTCCAGATTCTCGTGATAGTTGATATCCTGAAAGCTCAAGCTAATGCCTCTCTGTATAAAGGATTCGTCTTGTAACGCGACCGTGGCTTTGTCACTTGATTCCATAAGAGCACAATTTGCAATTGCTTTTACGAACCAAAACATTCTCTTAAGTTCTAACTCAGCATTAATTGAAGCATACCTTCTGTTGCCAACCGTCACCCTCCATATGTCTTCAAGAGCTGGCAGTCCTTCATACTTATTGATACTTTGCCATGCCGCTGAATTGATGTGTTTGAAAATAAATTTCTCTTCAACAAAATTAAACAAAAATGATACTTTGTAAGCCAAATATTCCAAGATGCTGTCACGTTTGACTTGTTCAAGAAATTCCAGTTTTTCGATCTGTCTTTGAGTCAATATCTTATCTTTATTTTTAATAATAATCTTGTTTTTCGACAGCGCTTTTAAAACAGTCGACTTTCCTGCCCCCATAGGGCCAAACATTTCAACTCTAGAGGCCATATAAAATAGTTCCTGGAGTGAAAGTTAAAATCATAGCAGCATCACGAAACAGTCAGGATAAATCAGCCATTTTCCTGAAGAGAAAGTTTCGCTTGACCAAGTCATTATATGATCCAGCATCTATTACATTCCCTTCCTCCATCAGATAGATACAGTCACACCGCTTTACAGTGGCCAGGCGATGGGCAATCATGATGATAGTCTTCTTGCCGGAAAAATCGTGGATGGCTTCCATTACCAACTTTTCGGTAATACCATCCAAGGCACTGGTTGCCTCATCAAAGATCAGCACTTCCGCATCGTTGTACAGCGCACGAGCGATACCGATCCGCTGTCTTTGACCTCCGGAAAGTTGAATACCCCGCTCTCCTACCCGTGTATCAAGTCCATCAGGAAGTTGTGACAACAGCTCATTGAGATTCGCCATACTAGCAGCCCGCTCAACCTGTGCGGGGTCTATTTTTTCAGGCGGCAGACCGAATGCAATGTTTTCTCTAATGCTGGCATCAGCGAGAAATATGGCTTGCGGAACAAATCCCAGGCTGTTTTGCCAAGCACGCATTTTACTTCCCAGTAGCGGTTGTCCATCTACCAACAGCTCACCGCTATCTGGTTTTATCAAACCTAAAATAATATCAATAGCTGTGGATTTTCCTGATCCTGACGACCCCACCAGGCCTATGACCCGTTTGGCAGGCACCGTCAATGAAACACCGTCCAGCGCTGGACTGCTCTTGTTCGGATAACGAAAGACAACATCACGCAACTCAATGTTTTCTTTTGGCACAAGATAGCCGGCCTGCTCGGGAGGTGAAGGGGAGTTATGCTCGGCATATCGGCTAGCATAGAGGTCATCACGAATACTTTCGTAGCCGGCCATATTGCCGCGTATCGTCGAAATATTAGAGTAGATCATCTGAAAAGCCGGCAAAATCTTAAAGCCCGCCAATGCATATACAGAAAGAATCGGCAGGATGGTGCCGAGGTTACCGTGGTGTGCTGCCAGCAGATACAGTACCAGGAAGATGACTGCGCCAAAGGCCACCAGCTCCATTGCATAGCGCGGTACCTGAGCCAAGGTCTTGTTGATGCCCTTCGCACGACCATACCGCCTGCTGATTTTTTCAAAACGCTCATTGAATACGGCTTGCCTACCCAGCAGCAGGACATCCTTGATGCCGCCAAAGCCTTCCATCATCAGCTTGAAGCGCTCACCCTGAGTGCGGGAAATGGACGCCCCATTGGCAGACAGGCGGCGTCGTACGGTACGATACAATAGCAGATAGGCGGCAAGAAAGACGCCTACCCCTACCGTCGCTACCAATGGGTTGTACAGGAAGATCGCTGCTGCCATCAGCGTCGTCATCACCAGTTTGGCGTTGATATGAAGCAAAGGTGTAATGATATTTTCCGTGACACGTCGACATTCCTGGAAAATCCTGCTCGTCAAGTTTGTGCTGCTGCCGTTGGCGTGATATAGCCATGGTTGCTGCATGTAGTGATTGTAGAGCCGTATACTGAGCTCAGCACCCAACTGGTGGGCATACATCGATAGTCGCCAAATGGTAAACATTGAGATCAGGGCAGCCAGAGTCAGCGCTGCAAGCACGGCCACACCCAGCCAGAACAGGAAGTCGGTCGGCTCACTGAAGCCGCTTATTTGATACAGTTTTGCCAGAACCCCATCACCCTCCAGACGGCTCATATCACCAACTAATGCCATAAATGGGCCAATGGCGACAACACCTGAGACTTCTGCGATAGCCATGATCACGATCAGCACTTGCAATCGAAGAAGACGTCGGCGCTGCTCCTTGGTCAGCAGAAAATAAAGATCTTTTAGATTTGACAGCATAGCTATAGATCGCCGCTTCCAGTTAAGATGTTTTGCTCAATTCATTTTAGCGATAATTATATTGATAGTAACCATAGTGACTTGCTGCCGTTGATGCTTTACGCTCCAAGGCATTGAGAATGACACCTTGTACGTCCACGCCATTGCTTTCCAAACGCCGCTTGGCCGCCTGGATCTCGCGAACTGGATTTTTCTCGAAACGTGCAACAAGCAACGAAGTTTCACAGTGCTTGCCGACCACGCAGCCATCCGTCACGGCCAGCACGGGGGGCGTGTCGAAAATGATCAGGTCATAGCGCTTATCAAGCTGTAGCAAGCCTTCTACGAAACGGGGTTGCATGAGTAGCTCAGAAGGGTTGGGCGGCACCCTGCCCCGGGGAATAAACGACAGGTTATCGATGCTGGTTTCTTTAATGATATCGTCCAGTTCCAATTGCTTGGCCAGATAGTCGGCGAGCCCCTGCTCGCCGCGCATGCGAAAAGCATGATGGATATGCCCCTTTCGCAGGTCCGCATCGATGAGCAGCACCTTCATGCCGGCCTGTGCGGCCACAGCAGCCAGGTTAATGGAAACGAAGCTCTTGCCAACACCGGGACTGGGACCGGAGATCATCAGGCGGTGGTTGCGCCCCTCGAGCATGGCGAAGTGCAGACTGGTACGCAGGCCTCGTATCGCTTCCACGGCGCTATCTGTCGGGTCTCGCTCAGCCAGCACACCGACCATGATATCCCGCCCCGAGTTGCGCTTGTTCTTCCAGCGCTTGACCCGGCGTGCCAGGCGCTGCTGCTGGTTCGATAGTGGAATCGTGGCATAGACGGGCATACCCGCCGATTCAATCTGGTCGGGCGTTTCTACACCGCGCTTGAACAGGGCCCGTAACAGCACCAGTCCAACTGCCAGGGTTAGTCCCAGCAGAGTGGCTAACACCGTGATCCGTGACCGTTGGGGGGCGACCATGCCCCTGATTTCGGCCCGGTCGATGATACGGATATTGCCGATGGTGCCAGCCTTGGCGACCTGAAGTTCCTGCACCTTATTGAGAACATTGATATAGATTGCCTGGGTCACCTCGACATCCCGTGTCAGGCGAAGTACCTCCTGTTGAGCCGCCGGAAGTTCGTTGACCCGATCGTTTAGCTGAGATTTCTCATTCTGCAAGTGGCGCTTCTGTCGCAACAGTGTGCGGTAGCTGGGATGGCTATGCGTATAGCGTTGGGCCATTTCGGCTTCCTGGAATTCCAACTCGTTGATCCGGCGCTCGATATCGATATAGCGCTGGACGGCCGCCTGCGCCTCACTGGACAGATCGACGCTATCCAACTCCGCCCTGTAGCTGTTGAGGCGTTCTTCGGCGGCAGTCAACTGACTGCGTAGTTCCGGTGTTTGCTCTTCCAGAAATGCCAGGCTCTGCTCGGCCTGGGCCGACTGACGCTCGACATTCTGCGTCAGGAACGTATCGGCCACCGCGTCCAGGGAGCGCACGATCTCCTGCGGGTCAGGACCTGTCATGGTGAGACGCAGCACCCCGGTTGGTGAGCCACGCCCCCCGGCGGCTTCGGTAATCTGCAGCCTGCCACCGAGTGAACGGATATCTCCATTGCGATTGCGCTTCGCCAAGCGGAACTGGGCGCCTGGCGCGGCATTGAACTCGTCGATGAGCAGTTCCATTTCGCCATCGAGGAAGGTGTGAAGTTGTCCGATATGGCCATCGCCAATGTGCTGCTCATTGAGCATCACGCGGTAGCGCTCCTCGCTATCGCGCTCGACGACCACGACATGGCCTCGCCGGTGCTCTGCCAGGACGAAGCGTGCTACTTCGAGGTTCTCACCGCCCCATACATAGGCTGGCGCTCCATGAAGGAGGGCTGAGGAATTCCGCTGCTCAACACATAGTCACTGATATACGGCAGCATAATGGGAAAGTCCGGGCGCTGGATGCCCTGACGCACCACATAGTCACCAATGATGGGCATCGTCACCGGGCGGATAATGTTCTCCTGGCCCAGTCGATCGACAGCATGGCCAAGCACCATGCGTGACTGGAGAATCTGGATCTCTGCCGAGGTATTAGTGAGATCACCGGCCCCGCCCAGTGCATGGCTCAGGTCCCCCAGCGGGCTGACCGTGGAGCGCCGCTCTACCTGTACGAGAGAATCCCCCTCGTAGATCGGGGTTGCCAACTTGCCCTGCACGATGCCAAAGAGCATGAAGAGTACAGTGACAATGGCAATAATCCACTTGTGATCAAGCAGCACGCCGAACAGGCGGCCCAGGTCGATCACCTCTTCCGCAGGAGGCTGTGGGGCTGTATCAGACATAAGGGTATCATTGACCTTTAGTGTATCGGCAGGCACAAGCGGCCTTCCAACATCGCGGCGGCTACCGGGCTACGACAGATATTGCAGCGGCAGGTCACCAGAAAAGTGTCGAACATCAGCGATTAAAGATCCCCGAGCTGCGTCGCCGTGCCAGAAATCCTTCCCGGGAAAGTTAGCGAGGGCAGCAGCTGGCTGATCACGCTGTTCCAGCGGGATATCGGGGCCGCCGTCACGTAGATCACATCTTGCGGTTGCAGCGGGAAATGGGTACCCATGGTCAGGGCCGTGGCGTTATTGATATCCAACTGATAGACGGTGGCTATCTTGTCGCTTGTTTCCGGCTGAACGCGGATCACGAAGATGCCCGAGGGTCTTGCCCGTATCTCGTCTATTCCACCGGATCTCGCCAGGGCATCGGTGAGGGTGATTCGCTCGTTGCCAAGGTTCAGGTTGCCCGGCGAACGCACCTGGCCAAGCACCGCGACATTCTGGGTCTCGCGGGTGGGCACATGCAGCACATCGCCGTCGCGCAGTAGCCGGTTCTGGGTTTGATCGCCATCGCGCAGTAGGGCATACAGCGACAGTGACTCCTTACGGCCATCGCGATTGAGAATCACGTTGTGCCAGTCGCCGTTTTCGGAAGCCCCGCCCACCTCACTGATGGCGTCGAGGACGGTCATGGGCACACTGGTAATCGGTAGCGTTCGGGCAGAACCGATAGCGCCGCTGACATAGAGCTTCTGAGAGCGATAGGCCGCGACACTGACATCGACCTGGGGGTTGGTAATAAAGCTGGCGAGGCGGCGTGTCAGGAGAGTACGGATCTCATCCGTCGTTCTACCTCCAACTTGGACACGGCCAATATAAGGATAGAAGATAGTACCATCAGGGCGCACGGTGTTACCCGCTTCTACCGCACTGCGCTCGGCACCGGCAGGAATGGTCAGTTCAGGATGGTCATAGACGACGATGCTCAGCACGTCACCCGGGCCGACCCGATACTCATAGTGTTCGATCTCGTCACGCAGGCTGGCGGGCATCAGGGTGGCCACATCGCCGTTGAGCTCACGGCGGTACTGCGCCACCAGCTGGGGGGTGATGGCCTGTATATCGACCAGATGATCGATATCCGGCGTCTCCGCGCTGTAATCGATATGCCCACCCGGCGCCATGACACAGCCAGTAAGACTTGCCATTAACACTATGGCCATTATTCCGTTTAGCCTGCGTAGACGTGACATTTTGCCATCCTTATCTCATGTCGTTGGATGAGATTTGTTATTATATTTTTTGAACCATATCTAAAGAACTAAGTTTTTCCCACGCTACCGCCCGGGAGTCTTTATATGGCGTTCTCCGGAGCCGATATGCACTCGCCGTGCACATGCGCCAAGCGCACGTGAACACTATTTAATAAAACATAAGAACTGCATCTGACTACACAAGATTACATTGTATGGGGCGGTTCTGCGTTCACCATTTTTCTCATACTTTGCCTTGAACAAGATTATTCGACGACAAACCGGACAATCACAGCCTTTTCGACCACCACTCTGTGATTATGCAGACAGATACATCGAAAAATTTATCCAAGGAATGTGTTACTGTCAGGAAACAGGAGCACGAAAAAAGCCGGTCGGAACGACCGGCGCAAGATGAAATACCTAGTACTTTGACTCAGACACTGGAAGGAGGTCAGAACACCCGATTGAGACCGTTCTGCGCCGCCACCCGATAGGCTTCGGCCATGGTGGGGTAGTTGAAGGTGGTATTGACGAAATATTTCAAGGTGTTGGCTTCACCCTTCTGCTGCATGATCGCCTGGCCGATGTGGACGATTTCCGAAGCCTGGTCGCCGAAGCAGTGGATGCCGTAGATCTCCAGGGTGTCCTGGTGGAAGAGGATCTTGAGCATCCCGACGGTATCGCCGGTGATCTGGCGCGGGCCGTATCCTTGAAGAAGGCCTGGGCCACTTCATAGGGCACCCTGGCCTCGGTCAGCTCGCGCTCGGTACGGCCGAAGGAACTGATCTCGGGGATGGTGTAGATCCCCGTGGGCACCTCGTTGACGTAGCGGTAGTCCCGATCGAGCAGCTCGTCGCAGGCGTTTAGGCCCTGATCGTAGGCGGCACTGGCCAGGCTCGGCCAGCCGATCACGTCCCCGGCGGCGTAGATATGGGGAATCGAAGTCCGGTAATGATCGTCCACCTGCAACTGCCCACGGCCGTTGGCCTCCAGGCCGATATTCTCGAGCCCCAGCTCGTCGGTATTGCCGGTACGACCGTTGGCCCAGAGAAAGGCATCGGCACGCAGCTTCTTGCCCGACTTGAGGTAGACCGTGACGCCGGACTCATCGCCCTCCACGCGCTCGTGCTCTTCATTATGACGGATCAGCACACCATGCTTGCGCAGGTGGTACGAGAGCGCGTCGGAGATCTCGTCGTCGAGGAAGGAGAGCAGGCTGTCGCGGTTATTGATCAGGTCCACCTTGACGCCCAGACCTGAGAAGATCGAGGCATACTCGCAGCCGATGACCCCCGCCCCGAAGATGATCAGGGTACGAGGCGTATGCGACAGGCTCAGGATGGTATCCGACTCGTAGATGCGCGGGTGGCGGAAATTGATATCAGCCGGCCGATAGGGCCGCGATCCGGTGGCAATGACGATCTTCTGTGCGACAAGCTCTTCCAGTGCTTCCTGGCGATCACGGATCAGCAGCGTATGCTCGTCCTTGAAGCGTGCCACACCGCTGAACAGATCGATTCGATTGCGGGCGTAGAAGCGGGTGCGCATCTCGACCTGCTGGTCGATGGTGATGCGCGATCGTTCCATGACCCGGGGAAAGGAGAACCAGCGGGGCTCACCGATATCGCGGAACATGCGATTGGTATTGAAGGCCATGATCTGCTTGACCTGGTGGCGTAGCGCCTTGGAGGGAATCGTGCCCCAGTGGGTACAGTTGCCGCCCACCGCCGGCTGTTTCTCCACGATCGCAACCCGTTTGCCATGCTTGGCGGCATTGATGGCCGCACTCTCACCGGCAGGACCGGTCCCGATCACCACCACGTCATAGTTATGAACTGCCATGGGCTCTCGCGTCTCCTTTTCCCTAGTTCAATGGTTGAGGATGGCTATCAGCGCCGGGTTGCGTCATATCCCAGGTCGGCGCCGCGGCTTTCGTCACTCTTGCGACGGGCGCTGGGGCCGTTCTTGCGATTCTCTTCCTCGCAGATCTCATCCTTGCCGCCGCAGACCTCGCAGCCGTCCTTGAGGCCCAGGTTGTTGAGCCCGCCGCAAGAGCCGGCAATGGGCTTGCGCCCCATGATCACACCAATCGCCATGGCAGCCATGACAAGCAGCATGAAACCTAGAACCATGAAAAAGATATTCATGTTGCGCTCCTCTGATTAGTACTCGAGCCACGGCTCCATCGCCGCGGAGTAGAGAATTTCAATACCCTGTGGTGTCTTGACAACGAACCGGGCGGCACTATCCATCGCCAGGGCCTGGCTGGGTGTCGTACCCTGCTGCTCGGCTGCCATCAGCAACAGCGCCTGACGCGACGCCTCGCTGGCAGTTTCAGCCACCACGCTGATGCCAAGGGTTCTGGGCAGAGTGGGAATCGCCACCGGGGTGGGCCTGACCAGACGGTGCACCAGTGCCGCGTCCGTCAGGTTGATTCGATGCCCCGCGCCCTGCTCCGGCATCCCCGCATGCTCCAGGGAGAGCCACCAGCCTCCCCGGGGTGGTCGTCCACGGGTGCGAATCACGCCACCGACCTCGACCATCATGTGTTCGACGTCATGCTCGGTCAGCCACTCCGTGAGGCGATCGACGGCAAGCGCGTGTATCAGGCGCTCCAGCTCGTCGCCAAACGAAACCGGGGCAACTGACAATATCCCTGGGGTAGCGGAAAAGGCAGCCGCCAGCGTGCCAAGGAGGACTTCTCGCTGCTGCTGGAGCTGTGACAGTTCACCTTGTATGCCGACCGCGATACGTTCGCGCTGGTGTGCCTCGAGATCGGCATACAGGGTGATATGGTAACCCGTGCCCAGGGCGGTGCCCTGGTACAGCTGTTCCTGAAGATGGCTGCGACAGGCACTCAGCAGTGCCATGGGCAGCATCACCAGCAGGAACATGAACAGGGCTGGCCCACCGTGGGCCAGCCCTGAAAATCGCCGTGAGGCGAGTGAGATCATCCGCCAAAGTCGTCCAGCAGGATATTCTCGGGTTCCACGCCCAGATCAAGCAGGAGCTTGATCACGGAGGCGTTCATCATGGGCGGCCCGCACATGTAGTACTCGCAGTCCTCGGGAGCCGGATGGTCCTTGAGGTAGTTCTCGTAGAGCACATTGTGGATAAAGCCGGTGGGGCCTTCCCAGTTGTCCTCGGGCAGCGGATCGGAGAGCGCCAGGTGCCACTCGAAGTTGGGATACTCCTCGGCCAGCTTGTCGTACTCCTCGTTGTAGAACGTTTCACGCCAGGAGCGCGCACCGTACCAGAAGGATATCTTACGGTCGGTCTTGAGTCGCTTGAGCTGGTCGAAGATATGGCTGCGCATGGGTGCCATGCCCGCACCGCCACCGACGAAGACCATTTCCGCATCGGTCTCCTTGGCGAAGAACTCACCGAACGGCCCCATCACCGTGACCTTGTCACCCGGTTTGAGACTGAAGACATAGGTCGACATCAGCCCCGGCGGATGGTTGGTGTTGGGCGGCGGCGTGGCGATCCGGATGTTGAACTTGAGGATCCCCACCTCTTCCGGGTAGTTGGCCATGGAGTAGGCGCGGATGACTTCCTCGTTGTTCTTGTGGGAGAGCTTGAACAGGTCGAACTTCTCCCAGTCGCCCCGATACTCTTCCTCGATATCGAAGTCAGAGAACTTGATATCGTAGGGCGGCGCCACCAGCTGCACATAGCCGCCGGCCCGGAAGTCAACGTTCTCGCCTTCGGGCAGCTTGAGGTTGAGCTCCTTGATGAAGGTGGCGACATTGGGGTTGGAGATGACCTCGCACTCCCACTTCTTGACGCCGAAGACCTCCTCGGGGACCTCCACCTTCATGTCCTGCTTCACCGGCACCTGGCAGGAGAGGCGCCAGCCTTCCTTCTTCTCGCGCATGGTGAAGTGGGACTCTTCGGTGGGCAGGATGGCACCGCCACCCTCCTCCACGCGGCACTTGCACTGGGCACAGGAGCCGCCGCCGCCACAGGCCGACGACAGGAAGATGCCGTTGGCGGCCAGGGTGTCGAGCAGCTTGCCCCCAGCCTGGGTGCTCAGAGTGTGTTCGGGGTCGCCATTGACCTCGATGGTCACGTCCCCGGTGCTCACGAGCTTGCTGCGAGCGGCCAGGATCACCAACGTCAGACCGATGACGATCAGGGTGAACATGAACACACCGAGCAAGATGACAGATGTTGCAACCATGTCGGTTTCCTATTTGCTGTGAGTAACCTGATTCCCGGCGGCGGCGGCCGCCGCCGGAAACGCGCACTGGCTCAGAGCTGAATGCCGGAGAAGGACATGAAGCCCAGCGACATCAGGCCCACGGTGATGAAGGTGATGCCCAGACCCTGCAGGCCACCGGGCACGTCGCTGTACTTGAGTCTCTCGCGAAGACCGGCCAGGGCAGTGATCGCCAGCGCCCAACCCACACCGGAGCCGAAACCGTACACCACCGACTCGCCGAAGTTGTAGTTGCGCTCGACCATGAACAGCACGCCGCCAAGGATCGCGCAGTTCACGGTGATCAGCGGCAGGAACACACCCAGGGCGTTGTAGAGCACGGGCACATACTTGTCGAGGAACATCTCGAGAATCTGCACCAGGGCGGCGATGACGCCGATATAGCTCAGCAGGCCCAGGAAGGAGAGATCGACGTTTTCCGTACCGCTGATACCGGTCCAGGTCAACGCCCCTTCCGCCAGCAGGCCATTGTAGATGACGTTGTTGACCGGCACTGAGATGGTCAGCACCACGATGACAGCGATACCCAGGCCGAAGGCCGCCGAGACTTTCTTGGACACCGCCAGGAATGTACACATGCCCAGGAAGAACGCCAGGGCCAGATTCTCGACGAAGACCGAGGCTACGAAAAGGCTAATATAGTGTTCCATGTTACACAGCCTCCTTCGGCGCAGTATTGGGCTTCATCTCGAACTCGTTCTCTTCCACCTGCTCGGGGTGCGCTTCACGAATCACCCAGATCAGCAGACCAATAATGAAGAACGCCGACGGCGGCAGCAGCAGCAG
>NZ_AZQX01000176.1:0-19464 GCF_000568385.1 Halomonas sp. BC04 | reverse complement strand
TCCAAACCGGCTTGAAAACGACGGGTATCAAGCACCCACCCCTTGATCCAGCCGATACCGAACAGCGCCAGGCTGTTACCACGCCACTGGCAACGAAGTATTCCGCACCGCTGAGATAGGGAACCAGAAAGGGTAACAACGGTAGCGCCCCGACGCCCATGAACACGGAAAAGGTGGCGCAGCCGGCTTTCCAGGCAGTCGGTCCGTCAAGGGCCAGGCCATACTCCTCCTTGATCATGGTATCCACCCACAGCTTGCGATCTGCGCAGATGGTTTCAACAATTGTCTCGAGAGCATCGTCGCTGAACCCCTTGGCACGAAAGATCTCGCGAATCTCCTCTCGCTCACCATCCGGCACGAGGTCGACATGTTGTTCTTCCTGGCGGCGTAACCGCTCTCTCGCTTCTTCGTCACTCTTTACAGCCTGGTAGTTGCTTACCCCCATGCTGAGGGCATCGGCCACCAGGCTTGCAACACCCAGTACAAAGGCGATCATGCCGGGGAGCCCTGCCCCTGCGACACTGGCCACCACGGCGATGGTGGTCACGCAGCCATCAATCCCGCCAAGGATGGCATCCCGTAGATAGCTTGAACCGTGCCCATCACGTAGCCGCCTGCGAATATCCTCCTTGTCATGACTGTGTTCAAGACTCGCTTTCATTGATCTTCCTTCTCTTGAAGGCCGTAGCGCATTGTCACGACTCTCACGTCATTGGCACTTCGGGTAACTGCCTGCCGACTTCCACTTCCCAGTCGACATCCTTGTTTGCCGCCTCATATGCCAGCTGTTCAGCTTCGCTGAGTGGCAATACACTCCCCTCATCATCGACCAGCTCAATGCCCTCCATTTCGAGCCTGCTGTCACCGGCCTCGCTGAAATCGATATAGAAGTCATGGGCATCCTCCAGCGACTCCTTGCCACCCTGAGCCGTCCAGTCGAAGAGATAGGAAATTTGCGGAACGGCCTTCGCCCGAAGCAGGCAAGTGCCGGATAGCCAGGAGATGTACTGGGTTGTCATGGCCGGTTCGCCATCACCATCCAGGCCCACCGGTTCCTCGAACTTGTCCAGCTGATGCTCGCCAACCTCGATTTCATCGACGATCCATTCCAGTGCCTCGAACTGCTGTAGCGTGATGGTGCGCATCTCGCTGCCCTCCATCGGTTACCAATAGCCTCACCTCGGCGCAGCCCGATCAAGTGCCAGGCTTCACCCTCATTACCCTTACCCTAGACCAAGGTGGGCAGGAAGAGGACGCCTCTCAGTTGGCAAACATCATCACGCTGGCGGGAGCAAAAAAGAGGACGTAACCAACAGCCATTCCGATTGCCGCTTCGGCGACACCGAAGACTCTCCCAACCACCGCCCCGATCAGGGCAAGGATCGTGGGTACCAGCATGCCGCCAAAGGCGATGAAGAGATCATGGTGCGCATGGGGGGGCCATTGAATGACCATGAAAAGGAAAGTGCCTAACACCTGACCAATGCCTATTGCAGCCCACTGTCTGCCGGTCAACCACATGTACGCGCTCCTTCGGCGGCCTATCCCAAAGGTTACGCAATGCAGTTGAGCAGGAAGAAAACACCGGGATTCAGGCAAGGGCCAGCAATGCGCCTTGAATCGACGTGGGAATATCGATGCCGCTGATTAGCCTGCCAGGGAAGCCGCTCCTAGAATATCAGCATCAAGAGGCCGATAACGACGATCAGGCCAATGAGAAAGATGACGCCGGCAGTGCTGGCCAGGAACTTCAACATGATTACCTCCGTGTATTGACGTTTTCCATATGGCTATATTGCGGCTGGCAATGCGTGTGACTCCCTCCAGACATTACATAACTTGGTGGAGGCTCACCTTCTAATTACGTGGATTGTTTTTTGCTTACTTCCTGACACTTTATGCAGCGCTAAAGGAAGAATCGACAGGGGAAACATACTTGTTATTTCACCTGCATTGCAAGTCTTTGCTGCTATGGCCCGGCCTCTTTCGTCGTCTTTTTCAATGGCACTGAACGAGAACGGCCCAGGAGTATGGCATCATGGGGGGCATACCCCGAACAAGGCAGTCAAGACACATGGCATCGAAGGCAACCATTCACAAGGCCCAGTTACAGATCGCTGACATGGATCGGCACTACTATGCAGACCACTCCCTGACCGTGGCGCGCCACCCGTCGGAAACCGATGAACGCATGATGGTGCGATTACTGGCATTCGCTCGCCATGCGGACGAGTCACTGGCCTTCGGCCGTGGCCTCAGTACCGATGACGAACCGGACCTGTGGGTGAAGGATCTAACCGGCGCCATCGAACACTGGATTCAATTGGGCCAGCCTGACGAAAAGGACATTCGCAAGGCCTGTGGCCGGTCCCGCCAGGTCACGCTTTATACCTACAGCGGGCATGGCGCATCGCTCTGGTGGGAACAGCACCACACCAAACTGGCCACCCTCACCAATCTGACGGTGGTAGATGTGGATTTCGGATCGGTTCAAGCGCTGGCAACTCTGGCGGCAAAAAGCATGTCACTGAACTGCACCATTCAGGATGGCATGCTCTGGCTGGCGAGTCCGGAGCAGTCGGTGGAGGTTATGCTCACTGAACGCCAGCGGGCGACGTGAAACGGCACCAGCCTTGCCGCTTCATCATGGCGCACTGCCGTCAGTAGAGCCTCAGACCGACGCGCGTTACCTCATTGCCCTTCATTTCGCTCACCACCCAGTGGATGCCGTGCCAGTCCACGTCGTCACCGACGACCGGGTGGCCGCCGACCCTCAGGGAGACGAACTCCCCCAGGGTCATGTCGCTCTCCCCGGGACTCAGGGTCAAGCCATAGACCCCTGCGATGTCGCGCATCAGCGCCGCACCGTCGAAAGTGAAGGTGCCAAAGAAGGCACGCTCCTGCTTGAGCTTGGCATCGCCACTGAAGAGGCGATTCAGCGCCGGCAGGTCGTCGCTGCGCCCGATCACGCAGATGACATCGCCCAGCTTGAGTCGGGTGCTGCCCTTGGGGTGCAGCATGGCATGCTGTCGAAACAGCGCCGAGATGACCGCGCCGGAAGGAAAACGCAGCAACCGTATCGGCACGTCGTCAAGATCCTGATTATCGACCTTGTAGACGAACATTTCGTAGTCGTTTTCGGGCAGAATGCCCAGCGGTCCACGGTGGTTGGGCGTTACTCCCACCGGGATCTCGACTCGCATCCAGCGGGCCATCCACGGCAGCGTCCCTCCCTGTATGAGCAGTGACATCAAGACCACGGCGAAGGCGACGTTGAAGTAGAGCGACGCGTTCTCCACCCCGCCGATCACCGGAAAGATCGCCAGCACGATGGGGACCGCGCCCCGCAGTCCCACCCAGGAGATGAAGCCGATCTCCCGCCAGCGAAACTTGAAGAAGGGCTTGACGGTAACCAGCACCGCCAGAGGCCGAGCCACGAAGATCAGTGCCAGGCTACCAGTGACGCCGGCAGTGCAAACTCCAGCAGTCCGCTGGGACTGACCAGCAGGCCAAGAATGAGAAAGAGACCGATCTGGCTCAGCCATGCCAGACCGTCATGAACGGGGAGGATGAAGTTGAGGTGGCGCCCTGGCTGATTGCCTATCATCAAGCCGGTCAGGTAGATCGCCAGGAATCCACTTCCCCCCAGGAAGCTGGTCAGGCCAAAGACGCAAAAGCCCAGCGCCAGGGCCAGCAGAGCGTACAGACCCGGTGCCAGATCCAGCCAGCGCAAGAGCTTGCCGCTAAGCCAGCCGGCTCCCAGGCCGATCAGCAGCCCCAGGCCAAACTGGGTAACCAGGAAAAGCAGCGTGGACGACACGCCCCGGATGTCGCCCACCAACACCTCGACCAGCAGCAGGGTCAGGAAGATCGCCATGGGATCGTTGGTACCGGACTCGATCTCCAGCGTGGCGGCGACCCGTTCATTGAGATGGACACCGCGCCCGCTGAGCATCGAGAAGACCGCAGCCGCATCGGTGGAACCGACGATCGCTCCCACCAGCAGACCCTGGACGAGAGTGAGATCGAATACCCACATCGCGATGATGCCGACCAGGGCGCTGGTGACGAAGACGCCGAATGTCGCCAGCGACAAGGCCGGCTTGAAGGCTACCCGAAAGGTCTTGAGGCGCGTGCGAAGCCCCCCGTCCAGCAGGATCATGGCGAGGGCCAGGTGTCCGATCACGAAGCCAGCGAGTAATCGTCGAACCGGATACCCAGCACCCCCTCCTCGCCGGCCAGCATCCCCAGGCCCAGGAAAATCAGCAACAGGGGCAATCCGACCATGGAGGAGAGTCGGCTGGCCAGCACGCTGAGAGCGATCAGAAAACCACTCAACAGAAAAAGGGTATTGATGGTATCCATAGGAGCCCCAAGGCGCTGAGCCCATCATTATGACACGCCCGGCAAGGATGAGCAGCGGTCGCCGTCGCTGGCCTTCGGCCATCCGGCAAGGCTAAACTGGCTCTTCGCCGATTGATTGCTACCGCCGCTGGAGACGCACCCATCCCATGGCTAGATCCTATCGATGGTTCGCCGTACGCGCTCTGGTCCCGATGGCCGTGTCGTTGACCCTCACATCACTCCCGCTCCTGGCCGATTCTTCATCGGAGCTCTCAGAAGCACTGGACGTGCCGCCAATGTCGCTGGAAACCGACGTCAGTCTCCCTCCCCCGGCCTTCTATCGGGCTGAAGCCCTGGCCCAGGACGAGCCGACTCCACACGTTCAGCTACCGCCGCTTTTCGAAGGACCCTCCTTCATTGAATTGTTCCTTCCACAAGAGGCCACGACGGCCGATGATGCCGAAGGTGCCGAGATACCCTCCGTCGCCAGCACGCCTGCCGAGCCGATCGTTCCGCCACCACTTACCCCCCTCGAGATTACCCTGGACTGGTACCTCAACCCCCAGCATGCCGCCCTGCTGGTGGCACGGGAGAAGGGGATGTTCGTTCGCCGGGGGCTGGATGTCACCCTGGTCAGCCCCGCGGACCCCAATGTGCCGGCCAAGCTGTTGGCGGCCGGCAGGACCGACCTGGCGGTTGGCCGGCAACCCCAGCTACACCTCCTGGTGAACAAGGGGCTGCCATTGATTCGTGTTGCCACGCTCATCGGCACACCCATGGCGGGGCTGTTACTGCGCGCCCCCCTGGTCGGCGACAACGGTGAACTCAGCCTGGAAGGTGTACACCTCGGTTATACCGACCTCGATGGACGCGACATCCTGCTCTCGCGGTTGCTGGCCCACGTGCTGACACTGGAGAAAGGGCTCGACCTGGTTGACGCACGGGACGTCCACTATTCAGCGAGGGACACCATAAGGGAGGGTGTGGTCGACGGGGCGATGATCAACCACCGCTTCCTGCTGCCAAGACAACTGCTGGATGAGGGTGTCGCTTCCCATTTCCTGGGGGTCGAAGAGCATGGTATCCCTAGTCATGACGGCCTGATCCTGATGGCTAACCGGGACAAGCTGAACGGCAACAAGCGCGAGGCCATACGCGCGCTTGTTGCGGCCATCGAGGAAGCCACCCTCTGGATATTCAACCATCCAGAGCGGGCCTGGGAGCTGCTGTCAGCATCGGAGCCGGCACTGGATGACCCGGCGACACGAGAGGCGTGGAGTCAGGTTTTCCCCCGCCTCTCGCCACAGCCAGCCGCCGTGGACCATGGACGCTATCACCGTTTCGAACAGTACCTGCTTGAAGCGGGAGTGTTCGAAACCACCAGTCCCCTGGAGCGCCTAGCCATCGACCTCGGCGCCATTACGCCCTGAGCCCCTTTCCTGGATCAAACCTCCTGCGCATCGAGGAATTCGCTTACCGCCGCCTGGAAGGCCTCGGGCTGCTCCGCATGCAACCAGTGCCCCGCCCCTTCCAGGGTCCTGATCTCGGCTCGCGGCAAGACGCCGCGCAGTGCCGGCAGCATGTCGTCAGTGACGTAGTGGGAGTTGCCCCCGCGCAGTACCAGCGTTGGCCCATCATAGGCACCCTGGCCTGCTGGCGCCTGCATGATTTCATCGTAGCCGGCCTCGATCTCGTCGAGACCGATACGCAGCTCGAGACCGCCAGTCTCGCCACGCTGAAGATTAGTGGCCAGGAAAAGGCGCGTGGCACGCTCCTCGACGTGCTCGGCCAGCATCTCATCGGCCTCACGGCGGTTTCCCGGCTTGCCTTCCTCCAGGCGGCGAAGCCCGGCAAATACCGCACTGTGACCATGGCCATAGGCCTGGGGCGCAATATCGGCCACGATCAGGGATGCGACACGCTCCGGAGCCAGCCGCGCGAGCGTGATAACCACTTTGCCGCCCATAGAGTGTCCCAGCAGGTGGGCACGCTCGATCCCGAGCCGATCCATAAGGGCCAGTAGATCCTGCGCCATCTCTGTGTAGCTCATTCCCTCGACATGGGGGATCGGCCATGGTTGCGAAGGTCCACGGCCACGACTCGCCGGTGCTCTTGCCACTGCTTGACGTGGGAACGCCAGTTATCGGCACTGCCCAGCAGGCCATGCACAACGAACAGCGGCGTCCCTTCGCCACCGGTATCCAGGTAGTTGAGTTCGACAGTCATCGGGCCTCCAGTGCCGGGTTCTAGTCAAGCACGCTGCGGTGCCAGGTCCTGCTGGCCAGTGAGCGTCACCAGCCGGCGACTCAGCCAGGCCAGCAGCACGCCGTAAAGCGGTAGGAAAAACAGCAGGCTGATGCCAAGCTTGATCACATAGTCCACCGTGGCTATCTCGACCCAATTGGCCGCCATGAAGGGGTCGGGGCTGCGGTGGAAAGCCGTGGCGAAGAAGACCGCGGTATCGGCCAGGTTGCCAAAGACAGTCGATATGGCCGGCGCCACCCACCAGGATTTCAGCCCGAGTAGCCGATCGAACACCTGCACATCAAGCAACTGGCCCAGTACGTAGGCCAGGAAACTCGCCAGGGCGATCCGCGCCACGAACAGGTTCCACTCGCCCAAGGCCTCCACGCCGGCAAAGCCACCCCGGGGAAATACCACCGATACCACATAGGAGATCAACAGTGCCGGCAGCATCACGCGCATGACGATGGCACGCGCCGCCTGCTTGCCAAACAGCCGCACGGTCAGGTCGGTGGCCAGGAAGATGAAGGGGAAGCTGAAGGCACCCCAGGTCGTATGAAACCCGAACAGGGTGAAGGGAAGCTGAACCAGATAGTTGCTGGCGGCGATAATCAGTATATGAAATGCCACCAGCAGCAAGAGGCAGCGACGGTACTGGGTTTCGTTCAACATGAACATCGGCTGGTCCTTTTTGACGACCCGCCGGGCGGCGTCGTGTCACTGCAGGGCGAGGGGTGAGGGAACCCTCGGAAAGGCGCGGATTATACGCAGGATGGCGGGCGCTAGCCAATGCACCTGCCGTCCAACGCAACGACGCCACCCAATGGGTGGCGTCGTGCCGATGGTCAAAGTCGCACGACTCAGACCTGGCGAGCCTCATGGGCCGCACCCACCGAGCGATCCTTCATCGCATCGTGAACATCCTGCAGACTGGCCGGGTCGTCTATGGTCGAGGGAACGCCGTACTCCTTGCCATCGGCGATATTGCGCAACAGCTTGCGCAGTATCTTGCCGGAGCGCGTCTTGGGCAGGCGGTTGACCACCAATACCTGCTTGAAGCAGGCGATGGGCCCGATCTTCTCGCGCACCAGGCAATCAGTTCGTTTTCCAGCGCAAGCTCGTCGCCATCGAAACCATCCTTGGGAATCACCAGGCCCACCGGCACCTGCCCCTTGAGTGCATCATGGATGCCGATGACGGCGCATTCGGCAACGGCCTTGTGCGCTCCCACGACCTCCTCCATCTCGCCGGTCGAGAGGCGATGGCCAGCGATATTGATGACGTCATCGGTGCGCCCCATGATGAACAGATAGCCATCCTCATCGAAATAGCCACCGTCACCGGTCAGGTAGTAGCCCGGGAAGGCGGCCATGTAAGCACTATGAAACCGCTTCGGATCGCCCCATACGCCCACCAGGCAGCCGGGCGGCATGGGCTGCTTGATTACGACACTCCCCTGCTCCATTGGCTTGGCCCGTTCACCCTCGCGGTTGAGAATCTGCACGTCGAACCCGGGAACCGGTACCGTGGCACTGCCGGCCTTAGTCGGCATCGGATCCAGTCCGTGGAGGTTGGCGGCGATGGGCCAGCCGGTCTCCGTCTGCCACCAATGGTCGATCACGGGAACGTCAAGCAGGTCGTCAAGCCAATGAAACGTCGGTGGATCCAGCCGTTCACCGGCCAGAAACAGCGCCTTCATGCAGGAAATGTCGTACTGCGCCAGCAACTTGCCGTCCGGGTCCTCCTTCTTGATGGCACGAAAGGCAGTGGGAGCGGTAAAGAAGCTCTTAACGCCATACTCGCTGATCAACCGCCAGAAGGCGCCGGAATCCGGGGTCTTTACCGGCTTGCCCTCGTAGACCACTGTGGTACAACCACGCAGCAGTGGGGCGTAGACGATATAGGAGTGCCCCACGACCCAGCCCACGTCCGAGGCAGAAAAGAATACCTCACCGGGCGCCATGTCATAGATCGTCTCCATGGAGTAGTGGAGTGCGACAGCATAGCCGCCGGTGTCGCGCACCACTCCCTTGGGCTTGCCGGTGGTGCCGGATGTATAGAGGACATAAAGCGGATCGCTGCCCTTGACCGGCACACACTCGGCCGGCTCGGCTTCCGCCACCAGCGCTGCCCAGTCGTGATCGCGATCGCCAAGCTCGGCGAGCTGCTGCTCGCGCTGAAAGATCACGCAGGCATCCGGCTTGTGCTCGCTCTGTTCGATGGCGGCATCGATGATCGGCTTGTATGGAATGACACGGTCCACCTCGATGCCGCAGGAGGCCGCCACGACGACCTTGGGCTGGGCATCGTCGATACGTACGGCCAGCTCATGAGGCGCAAAGCCGCCGAAGACCACCGAGTGCACTGCCCCCAGGCGCGCGCAGGCATACATCGCCATGAGGGCCTCGGGCACCATGGGCATGTAGATGACAACCCGGTCGCCTTTCTGGACGCCGAGGTCTCGCAGCGCTCCGGCAAAAAGCGCCACCTGGTCGCGCATGTCACGGTAGCTCAGCGTTCGCTTGCTGTCGGTAACCGGAGAGTCCCACAGGACAGCCGGCTGCTCTCCTCTCCCCTGGTCCACATGATGGTCCAGTGCCGCATGACAGAGATTCAGCTCTCCGTCGACGAACCAGCGCGCATGCTGCTGGTCGTCGTAGCTGAGAATGGTCGTGGGCGGCGTATACCAGGGAATGCGTCGAGCCTGCTCGGCCCAGAAGGCTTCAGGTTGTTCGATGGAGCGGTTGAATTCGTTGGTATAGGTTGTCATGAGCGTCCTGTCCGACACGAAGTTGCCTGGGATTGTTGACACTTTAGAGGGTTCGCCAAGAATTTCCTTCATACCATCGGCTAATCAGCCCCGGAAAAGGGGCCATTCCGACTCCATTGTTGACAATAACGGCGCCTTTACCCGACCTGCATCAAGACTTCGTTGATTCGACGTTTGACAGTTAATGGGCCACTATCAATGATAACTAAATGAGCAATGCCATAAACCACGAAGGGCACTGTCACACCCCTGCCTCCTGCCACAGCCTGCTGGATGGCTGTTGTCGCAGGCCGAGGTAGCCGTCAGAAGCAGCCTGCCCAGGCCTGCAACGCAGCCGGGCAGCCAAACCCGGGGAGATCGACATGAGCACCTCGCACAACAATGCATCCCGCCTGCTCGAAGCCGGCGATGTCGCAATCGACCAGGCCACTGCCCTGCTGAAGGCACTGGCCAATGACAATCGATTGCGCATTCTCTGCCTGCTCGATGATTCTGAACTGTCGGTAACCGAACTCAACCAGCGCCTTTCACTGAGCCAATCGGCCCTGTCTCAGCATCTCGCCATCCTGCGTCGGGAAGGTCTGGTGACAACACGAAGAGCCTCTCAGACCATCTACTACTCCCTTCAGGGCGAACAGGCGAAAGCGCTGATCGAGACTCTGGTCAGGCTGCAGCAACTATGACCGGCAACACGGCTCAGCGTTTCTCCCAGCGCCCAGCATCGAGTCGTTCCATTACCCGGTCGATGCCACCCTCGACCCCTTTCGATATGGCCATGCCGAATCGTTCGCCCACGGGATGCCGCGCCTCCAGCCGCATGCTGATCACCCGCGCATCCTCCATGCGTGACAGCAGGTACGCCTCGCTGGTGCCCAGGCCATCGATCAGTCCCTTGTCGAGGGCATCCCGACCGTACCAGGTTTCACCGGTAGCGACTGACTCGATGTCCAGCCCAGGACGACGCTCGGCGACATGCGACTTGAACAGGTGATGGATGTTTTCCAGGTCCGCCTGAAACTTCTGCCTGCCCTCTTCGGTGTTTTCGCCGAACACCGTCAGGGTTCGCTTATACTCCCCGGCCGTGAGCAGCTCGACATCGATATCGTGCCGTTTCAGGAGCCGGTGAAGGTTGGGCAGCTGCGCCACCACGCCAATGGAGCCCAGAACCGCAAAGGGAGCCGCGCGAAGATGGTCGGCGGCACAGGCCATCAGGTAACCTCCGCTGGCCGCCACCTTGTCGACACAGACCGTGGTCGTCAAACCCGCATCCCGAAGCCGGTCCATCTGGGCCGCGGCAAGCCCATAGGCGTGCACCAGCCCGCCGGCTGACTCGAGGCGCACCACCACCTCATCCCCTTTTGAAGCGGCGGCAATGACGGCCGATATCTCTTCTGCCAGTCGCCCCACCCCCGATGCCTTGATATCACCGCGAAAATCCAGCACCCAGACCGTCTGCCGGGTAGCGCCCTGCTCCTTGCGCCCCTGACGCCCCTCTGTCTTGTCATCACGCCGAAACGCCTTGAGCAGCCGCTTGCGCGCCCCCGGCTCACTGGCAGCGAGGGCGAGCCGCCGCCGCCGATACTCATGCCGGCGGTTGAGTTCCTCGATACGCATCCGCAGGCGATCACCACTTTCACTTCTGGCCCGGGCCACGATGACCACCACAACCCCCACCAATAGCAGTAGAATCGTCAGTTGGGCCGTGAAGCGCCCGATATCCAGCAGCCACTCGTTCACGTTACTCTCTCCGCTTCCTGGTTGGTCGATTCATACTGACGTTGCCCGCCCTCCGGTACAATGGCCTTGATTAAAACATTCGTTTGAAATACTCTCACAATTAGTGCCTTACTCCTCCCTTGACCCCTACGACAGAGGAAACCTCGCATGTCCAGCAACACCTTCGACAAACTGCAGGATCGATTCGACCCCCAGGCCGCCAAGGGAATGGATGACATCTTCCAGTTCCATTTCAGCGATAACGGCAGCCACTACCTGATCATCAAGGATGGCAGCCTCGCCATTGAAGAGGGTGAACACGATGATCCCTCGGTCAGCCTGAGCATGAGCAGCGATACCCTGAAGGGTGTGATGAATGGCGAGATCAACGGCATGACCGCCTTCATGACCGGAAAGCTCAAGGCGACCGGTAACGTCATGCTGGCGACCAAGCTGACGAGCCTTTTTCCAGCACGCTGATCCGGCACGAAACGACAGACCGATGCGGGCCGCCACATGGCGGCCCGCGCGTTTTCAGCGGGGGCTGCCCTTTACCTCGCTAAGATGCGTCTCGATCAAGGCACGCGAAATCGAGTAGGGAGGCGGCAGTTGGGGCAGCCGTTCTGGCATGAACCAGGCGGCATCGGCTATCTCGATGCCATCGATGCGAATGTGCCTTGTCGCGGCTTCGGCGAAGAATCCCAGCATCAATGCATGGGGAAACGGCCAGGCCTGGCTGCGGTAGTAGCGTATTCGACCCACCGTGAGCCCCACTTCCTCGAAAATCTCCCGATGAACGGCCTCCTCGGCAGACTCGCCCGGCTCGATGAAGCCGGCCAGCGTGGAGAAACGCCCGGGAGGAAAGCGAGGACTCCTGGCCAGCAACATGGCATCGCCATGGGTCACCAGGGTAATAATGCAAGGGGAAATCCTGGGGTAGTTACGGAGCCCGCAAGCCTGGCAATGCATGGCAAATTCGGCATCCAGCCGCGCCGCACCGGCGCCACATCGCCCGCAGAACCGATGATCGCGCAGCCAGGACGACACCTGGAGTGCCGTGGAGAGCAGCGGAAACCAGGATTCGGGCAGCCTGGCCATCCACTGCCTGCCGTCCAACCAGCCCTCACCTGCCTGGTCTTCCACTGACAGGGCCACCGGTTCGTCGTGCCAGTAGCATAGCGGCTGCATGGCCGACGTCCACGCCTGTACGCTCTGCAGGGGAGATCCATCCGCTCCCGGTTCGATATGACCAGAGGCGATCCGGATGACCCTGCCAGCCACCTCATCGAGCGGCAGTTCGCGGCGCAGCATCAGCTGGACTTTTCCACCCGGTCACTCGCCGAGGCGAGCGCATCCCAGTGGCAGGACCCAGCGGCTTGACGGATCTGCGCGAGCTTGGCCTCGTGAGCGGCCAGCTCCTCCACGCCAGGGCGCAGCACGCTCAGGCTGCTTGCCGACAGCGACAGGCGTCGAATCGATAACCCTCCGGCCATGGCGTCATCGCCACTCCGCTCTTCGGCATCCAGCGTCAGGGCGGTCTGGCCGCCGGTCATCGCGAGGTAGACCTCGGCCAGGATCTCGGCATCCAACAGGGCACCATGGAGCACCCGACGACCATTGTCGATCTCATAGCGCTTGCACAGCGCATCGAGGTTGTTGCGCTGCCCCGGGTGGCGATCGCGGGCCAATCGCAGAGTGTCCAGGATGGTGCAATGCTCAGCAACCGGGCCCAGCTGCGGCTCACCACGCTGGGCATTCAGCATCATCAACTCGTGATCGATGAACCCCACATCGAAGGGCGCGTTATGAATCACCAGCTCGGCACCACCGATGAAGTCCCAGAACGCATCGGCGATATCGGCGAAGACCGGTTTGTCGTTCAGGTCGTCGTTGGTGATGCCGTGCACCGCAATAGCTTCGGCCTCGATCTCCCGCTGCGGATTGATGTACTGGTGGTAGGTCTGGCCGGTGAGGCGACGGTTGACCATCTCCACGGCACCGATTTCTATCAGTCGATGCCCTTCCTTCGGATCGATACCGGTTGTTTCAGTATCCAGAACAATCTGACGCATGATTCTTGACTCACGATGGTTTGGTGACGACGCCCGGCTTGGCCCTGTGGGCATCGATGGCGGCATTGGCCAACGCATCGGCCCGCTCGTTGCCCGGATGACCGCTATGCCCCTTCACCCAGTGCCACTGCATCTGGTGTCGGCTGGCCTCTGCCAGAAGCTCTCGCCATAGCTCGGCATTCTTGACGGGCTGCCGGTTGGCCGTCTTCCAGCCCCGCTTCATCCAGCCATGGATCCACTCGGTAATACCCTTCCGCAGGTATTCGGAATCGGTCCAGAGCTCGACCTGGCAAGGCTGTTTGAGCTCACGCAGGGACATGATGGCCGCCATCAACTCCATACGATTATTGGTGGTATTGGCTTCGAAGCCTTTGAGGGTTTTTTCGTGCCGGCCGCTGGTCAGCACCGCCCCCCAGCCGCCCGGCCCCGGATTTCCCCGGCATGCCCCATCCGTGTATATGGTGACGCTAGGTAACGACTTGGCCTGTTCAGTATCACTCAACCTCGGTAGTCCTTTTACTCGGTTCTTCGACGGCGGGACGGCCGATCCGGGAAGCATGGCCCAGCGAGTTGCCACCCAACGCTCCACCGAGTCGTAGGCGAGGGCGCTGAATCTGGGCCAGCTTGGTGCGACGTCGCGCGCGAATGATATAGCTGTCCCCCAACGGCACGTTATGCCGTCGCCCCAGGGTCTCCAATGTGGCGTTGCCCGGCATTCTGCCAGGGAGATGAAAACCGCAGTAGTCTACCCGCTCGATTCGGAAATCGACAAATGCCAGCCAATCGCGAAGTTTGGCCGGTGTTCGCCACTGCCCACGCCACGGCTGCCGGCGCCGGCGGCCGGCGAGAGTCGTGACAGGCCGGCCACTCCCAGCGGGGCCCAACCGAAAATGATCAGGCAACCCTCGTCGCTGGTAAGCCGAGCGGCCTCATGCAACAGTCGGTGGGGGTTCGGGACGATCTCCAGCAGGTGGTGAATGATCACCAGCTGCAGACTTTCATCAGGCAGCGCCAGGGCATCGGGAGGGCAGACCAGGGTCGACGGCAGCTCGGCCAACTGGACGGTCGGCGCCCAGCGCATGCTGTGATGAATGGGCGACATATCGGCCAGAGCGGGCCCCATGCCGAGCTCCAGGCTGTGGAGCCCATGCATGCGCTCACAAACAGGCCCCAGGCAGGCACGCTCGGCACGCCAGTGAGCGACGCCATCGGGACTCGACCAATAGCGACGTCCTTCCTGGAACAGTTGAGCCAGCGCCAGCAGATCCTGTGAATTTGACATTGGCTACAACACCCTCCATTATCACCGGTTTTGCAGGCAACTTACAGTAAGATGGCAGCGTTTCGCCGCCATGCAATGGCCCTCGGCTATCGCGTGCATCACTGTCCTGAGCATTGGAACGATGCCATTGCATTGATGTTGCGCGGCTTTCAACAACGTGGTTCCTTGCCCTGCAACACACCGGTTGACGACGCGACGAGGACGTTAGGCCTATGCTGAGCGTGACACCGATTCCTGCTTTTGGCGACAACTATATATGGCTAATGCGCCAGGACACGAGCCCCGATGTCTGCATAGTGGACCCCGGCGATGCCGCCCCGGTCATCAAGACATTGGAGCGGGACCAGTTGAATCTCACCTGCGTTCTCATCACCCATCATCACCATGATCATGTCGGTGGCCTTGCCGAACTCATCGAGCGCTACTCCCCTCATGTGATCGGCCCGCACAACCCACAGATAGCAGGCATCGACGAACGCGTGGGTGAGGGCGACACCTGCCGTGTCATGGGACGCCTCTTCGACGTCATGGAAGTGCCGGGCCACACACTGGACCATATTGCCTTCTTCACCGCCGGCATCCCCCCCCTGCTGTTCTGTGGCGATACGCTGTTCTCTGCCGGCTGTGGTCGACTTTTCGAAGGCACACCGGAACAGATGCACAACTCCCTGCAGGCTATTGCCAAGCTGCCCGACGACACCCTGGTTTTCGCCGCCCACGAATATACCCAGGCCAACCTGGCATTCGCCAGCGCCGCCGATCCGAACAACCCCGAGGTGGCAACGGCATTGCACGAGACACAGCGAGCCAGGGCGCTCGACCGGCCCACCCTGCCCAGCAACCTGGGCCGCGAGAAAAGGATCAACCCTTTTTTGCGCTGCGCTGACCCCGCCGTCCGCGCGGCCGCCTCGCAGCACGGCGATACCGATACCGACCAGGCCACCTTTGCCACCTTGCGGGCCTGGAAAGACAATTTCTGATTTCGACGCATCCCATGGAAGCCTGGCGGCCCTACCGTCACGCCGCCTCAGCGACCTGAAGGAGAACGCATGACATACCTGACCGCTCGACGAAAGGTCATTGGCCTCGTCAGCAGCCTGGCTCTGCTCGGAGCACTGGCTGCCGGCACACAGAGTCAGGCTGCTCCCCACCCCGGAGCCAGCGACACGCTTTCGACGGCACACTTCTGGAACGATCTGCAGCTGGAATTCCTCCCTGGCGACACCTGGGAGAGACTGCGTGACAACCTGCAGTGGCTGGATCGTAGCCATGATGCACGCGTCCAGCACTGGATCGAGCACTATCGCGCCAATCCATCCAACGTGACCGAGATCATCGAGCGCGCTCGCCCCTGGCTAGCCTGGATCAATGAGCAGGTGGAAGCACGCGGCCTGCCGGGCGAAATCGCCTTGATCCCCTTCGTGGAGAGCTCCTTCGATCCCACGGCCCGCAGTCATCGCGGTGCCGCCGGGCTCTGGCAGTTCATGCCCGGCACGGGAGACGCCCTGGGGCTGAGTCGGCGCAATGGCTTCGATGGCCGCCTTGACGTGGTGGCCTCCACCGCGGCCGCGCTGGATTATATCGAGCTGCAAGCCGAGCAGTGGTATGAGGGCGACCTCGAACTCTCCCTTGCTGCCTATAATGCAGGGGCCGGCACAGTGAACCGGGCACGACACGCTGCCGGGGCACGGGGTGAGCCAACGGACTACTGGCACCTCCAGCTGCCAAACGAAACCATGAACTACCTGCCCAAGCTCAATGCCATCTCTGCCATCATTGCCGATCCTGACGGCTACGGCATCGACCTGCCGGAAATCGACGACACCCCGGCCTTCGCAAGGTAACGGTGGAGGCGCCGATCGACCTCGGTCAACTGGCGACCATGACGGGCGTGGGCCGGGCCGAACTGTCGGCACTCAACCCAGCCCTGACCAATGGCAGCGCTCACCCCGCCACCACTGACGTGGTCCTGGTGCCAGTCGAGTACGAAGAAGCTGTCCTGGCCCATCTTGCGACTCCAGCACCGCCGAACACCGGGGCGGAGCAGCATATCGTCACACGTGGCGACAGCCTGTCGTCCATCGCTGCACTGCACGGCAGCAGCGTGGAAGAGATCCGCCAGCACAACGGGCTCAACGGAGACTTGATCCATGAAGGTCAACGCCTGACCATTCCACGGCGCAGCCTGGCCGCTCGTTGACACCTGGCGTCGTGAAATTCGCCGGGACAGGTTTACAAGCAACGGAAGGACTGACACCTTAAGGCGGCACCCCCTGCCTGCCATGGCATGTTTCAGCAAGGATGTCATCGATGCGGTTCGTCATGCGTTGCCTCTTCTTAGCGGTACTGGCCACGAGTTGGGTTTCGTCGACACTGGGTGACGAACACGAAGCCACTCCCACGGTTCATGGGCTTGCCCTCTACGACGAGCCGGCACTGGGTGAAGACTTCACCCACTTCCCCTACGTCAATCCGGATGCCCCCAAGGGGGGCAGCCTGACCCGTGCCGCCGTCGGCAGCAGTTTCGACTCGACCAACCCCTTCATCATCCGCGGTACGCCGGCCATCGGCATCGGCGAAATCTACGACACCCTGCTGGTGGAAAACGTCGACGAGCCATTCACCGTCTATGGCCTCCTGGCCCGCGGGATGCGGCTCGACCCTGACCGATTCTGGATCGAATTCGACCTTCGTACCGAGGCCCGATTCCACGACGGCGAACCCGTGACCGCCGAAGACGTGGTATTCAGCTTCAATCTGCTGGTGGAGGAAGGCAATCCCTTCTACCGCGGCTACTACGCCGACGTAGAGAGCGTCGAAGCCCTGGACCGCCATACCGTGCGCTTCGAGTTCGCCACCAACCACTCCCGTGAGCTCCCCTTGATCGTCGGCCAACTGCCGATCCTGCCGAAGCATTACTGGGAAGAGCGCGACTTCAGCGCGCCAACCCTGGCACGCCACCCCGGCTCCGGCCCCTATCGCCTCGCCGAGGTCGAACCCGGCCGCCGCATCGTCTATGAGCGAGTGCCGAACTACTGGGGCGCCGAGCTACCCGTCAATCGGGGCCGGCACAATATCGACCGCCTGATCTACGATTACTATCGAGACCGCGATATCGCCTGGGAGGCCTTCAAGGCCGGGGTCATGGACTATCGTACCGACGCCCGTGCCGCCACCTGGGCCATCGGTTATGACTTCCCTGCCTACAACGACGGCCTGGTCAAGCGAATCACCGTACCGGACGGCCAACCTTCGCGCATGCAAGCCTTCGTCTTCAACCTGCGGCAGGATAAGTTTCAGGACGTTCGCGTTCGCGAGGCTCTCAATCTCACCTTCGATTTCCCCTGGCTCAACGCCAACCTCTTCTACGACTCCTACAGTCGGACAGAGAGCTACTTCCAGAACTCGGAGATGGCCGCCGCAGGGCTGCCGAGCGAGTCGGAACTCGCTTTGCTGGAGCCGCATCGTGACGACCTGCCCGAACGCATCTTCGATAGTGAGCTGCCCATCGACCACCCGACCGAGCTGCGTGAACGCCTGAGGTTGGCCTATGAGCTTCTGCTGGAGGCGGGCTACGAGGTACGGGATGGGGTCCTGGTCGACGGCGAAAGCGGCCGCCCGCTATCCATCGAGGTCATGCTGTTCGACAGCGGCCTGGAACGGGTCGTGCAACCCATGCTGCGCAACATGTCGCGCCTTGGCATCCAGGGAAGCCTGCGCATCGTCGATATCAACCAGTACCTCAACCGGTTGAGAAGCTTCGACTTCGAGATCATCACCGGGCAGTTTCCCCAGTCAAACAATCCCGGCAACGAACAGCGCGAGTTCTGGACCAGCGACTTCGCCGAAAGCCCTCAAAGCCGGAACCTGATGGGCCTGCAGGACCCGGTGGTCGATGAACTGGTTGAGAACCTGATACGGGCCAACAGCCGCAGCGAACTCAACACGGCCGCCCGTGCCCTGGACCGGGTGCTATTGTGGAACTTCATCACCATCCCCCATTACCATTCGGGCGAGACGCGAATTGCCGTCTGGGACAAGTTCGGCTATCCCGAGCCATTCCCCAGGTACGGCTTCGACCTCTCGACCTGGTGGGTCGATAGCGAGCGGGAAGACGATATCAACCGTCGTCTTCGCCGTCGCTAGGCCGTGCGGGGACTCACTGTCAATGCTGCTTTCACAAGGATAATCCTATCGTGAGCCGCTACATCCTGCGCCGACTGCTGCTGATGATTCCCACCCTGATAGGAATCATGCTGCTCAACTTCATCATCGTGCAGGCTGCCCCGGGGGGCCCAATCGACCAGATGATGGCCCGCTTCGAGGGCATGGATGCCATGGCCAGCACCCGCCTGGATGCCGGCGGTGGTGACGTTGTGGTACGGGATGAATCACGCGGCGCTCGCGGCGTCGACCCACGCTTCATTGAACAGCTCGAGCAGCAGTTCGGTTTCGACAAGCCCGCACACATCCGTTTCCTGGGGATGATGCGCGACTACGCCACCTTCGATTTCGGCAACAGTTTCTTCCGCGACCGACCGGTCGTGGAATTGATGATCGAACGATTGCCGGTATCGATATCGCTTGGGCTCTGGACCACGCTACTGGTCTACCTGATATCGATTCCGCTGGGCATCCGCAAGGCACTGCATCATGGCTCCCGGTTCGATGTCTGGACCTCCGGGCTGGTGATCGTGGGCTATGCCATCCCCGGCTTCCTGTTCGCCATTCTGCTCATCGTGCTGTTTGCGGGTGGCAGCTACTGGGACCTGTTCCCTCTGCGCGGCCTCACCTCACCGGATTTCCACGAACTCTCCACCTGGGGCAAGATCAAGGACTATTTCTGGCACATCACCCTACCGGTGGTGGCCATGACCATCGGCAGCTTTGCCACCCTGACGATGTTGACCAAGAACAGCTTTCTGGACGAGATACACAAGCAGTATGTACTCACCGCCCGAGCCAAGGGCGGCAGTGACCGGCGGACGCTCTATGGCCATGTCTTCCGCAACGCCATGCTGATCATCATTGCCGGA
>NZ_AZQX01000175.1:0-5425 GCF_000568385.1 Halomonas sp. BC04 | reverse complement strand
TGGCATCCCCGGGACCCGCTCAATATGTTCGAACATTTAATTCGCTACCTCGTCGGTTCTGGCGGCAAGTATGAAGTCGTTGCGGTGCAGGCCTTGAATCTTGTGTGACCACCAGGTCACGGTAACCTTTCCCCATTCGGTCAGCAGGGCCGGGTGGTGACCGGCCGCCTCGGCGATCTCGCCGACACGGTTGGTAAAGGCCAGCGCCTGCCGAAAGTCGGAGAAGGTAAAGACCCGCTCAAGCTGCATGATGCCATTGCGCTCGAGGATCTGCCACTCGGGAACCTCCGGCTTGAACAATAGTATCTCTGCGTCACTGACGGTTGGTGCATTGCGACGGCAGGCCTCGCAAGGCTGCCGAGAGAGCCGGGTCATGGCATCCTCCTGGGGAAGTGTCGGGGACGTCTATCACTTTCGGGCGGTACGGATACCCTGTCAATCAATCAGGGCGCCTGGCTTGAAGGTCTATGCTGGGAGTGCATGCTTCAAGGGAGTGCGCCATGCCCCGTCTCGCTGACCAACTGCCACTCTGGCTCAAACTCCTCTTTTCGGTCTGGATCCTGTTCTGGGCGCCGGCCTATGCCGTCATGCTGGGTGCCCAGAACTACTTCTGGCTATGCAACCTGGCCAGTTTCCTGATCCTGACCGGACTATGGACGGAGAACCGGCTGCTGCTCTCCATGCAGTGGCTGGCCGTGCTGTTGGTCGGGCTCTTCTGGGGGTTTGACGTAGGGGTAGCCTGGCTGACCGGGTTCCATCCGATCGGCGGCACCGAGTATATGTTCGACCCGGAGCACCCCCCGTTGGCGCGCGTGCTGTCGCTCTACCATCTGGTGCTGCCCTTCGTGGCGGGCCTTGCCGTTCTTCGGCTCGGATACGAAAGCCGTGCCCTGGTGTGGCAGACGCTGCTCACCTGGCTGGTGATTCCACTGACCTACGTGTTCACCGATGCCGAGCGAAACATCAACTGGGTCCATGGCCCCTTCGGCATGCAGCAGGAGATGCTTGCTCCGTTTGCCTACCTGGCAATATTGATGCTGGGATGGCCACTGGTGCTGTATCTACCGGTGCATGGCCTGATGCGTTATCTCCAGCGGCGTGGGAAGGTACGTTGAGGCCGGCGTCAGCTCACGACACGGTTGCGGCCCTGATGCTTGGCCGCATACAGGCAGCGATCGGCACGTTCGATGAGGACGTCCCGAGGCTCGCCTGGCCGGTATTCGGCCAGGCCAATGCTTGCGGTGACCTGTCCGGGCTCGATGCCAAAGGCGTGTTCGCCAATACGCTGTTGAAGCCGCTTGGCAAGGGGGCGGCTACGGACGAGTGGAGTGGCCGGCAGGATCACGGCGAACTCCTCGCCACCGAGTCGAGCGATGGTGTCTTCCTCGCGCAATACCGCTCGGCAGAGGCGGGCCAGTTCCACCAGCACCTGATCGCCCTGGAGGTGTCCCCAGGTGTCGTTGACGCGCTTGAAGTGGTCGAGATCGATCAGCATCAGTGACAGGGGTGAGCCATGCCGGTTGCATCTCGATATCTCCTGGTCGAGTGTTGCCATCAGCTTGCGGCGGTTGGCCAGGCCGGTGAGGTCATCGGTATCCGATAGCCGACGCAGTCGGGCCTCCTCCGCCATCTGCTCGGTGATATCGATCATCAGGCCATGCCAGAGTACGCCCGTCCGGGCATCCTCCGGCTGCGCGCGCAGCGCAACCCAACGGGGGCGGCCAGGGGCCAGTCGGATGCGGAATTTCGTCGCGATGGGCACGCGCCAGCGAGCCGATCGTTCGATGGCGGCCATCAGCTTCGGATAGTCGTCGTCATCGAGCCGGTCGAGCATGTGTCGTGCGTCCTGGCTCATTGCATCACGGTCGATGCCAGGTAGGCCGGTGCCGCTTCCGGCCAGGTAGGGGAAGTGCATGTGGCCATCCAGGCCACGATGAAACTGGAAGATGATGCCGGGCAGCCGTTCGGTAAACTCACGAACCTTGCCAGGCATCTCCAGCCCCCCACCCGTCATGGCGTTCTCTTCGGTCATGCGGGCGTCCTTTAGTCCCTGCTGCGTGCAGGCCTGTCGCTTTTGTCATGTCTAGTGCGGCTCAATGCGAGACGAGATCCGATGCGTGGGCAGTACCGTCATCACCGGCCGATTCATTGGCGAGTCGCTAATATACATTGTAACTGAGCGTAAAACATCTGGCTGTTGTTGTAGGAAATTGCCGACAGTGGTTGTAGGTATATTCATTCGCAGCCTGGCTCATCGTGGAGCGTCATAGCGAGAGGCACGGTTGTGGGAGAAGACGACTTGCCATAGCTGGAGATCCCTGGCGCGGAATGCACCAGCGCAAACAGAAAGATAGTAACGGAACATGCGGTGCGTGCGTTCGCTGTAGCGCTCGGCAAGCTCTGGCCAGTGGTGCTCGAGGTTCTGGAGCCAGGCCATCAGCGTCGTATCGTAGTCGGGCCCGAAATTCTGCCAGTCCTCCATCAGCAGCAGGTCTTCGCTGGCATCTGCCACCTGCCTGGCAGAGGGAAGGACGCCATTGGGGAAGATATAGCGATCGATCCAGGGGTCGACGGTGATATAGGAGCTGTTCGAGCCAATGGTATGGAGCAGGAAGAGTCCACCATCCGCCAGCACCCTCGTGACGGTTTCGAAGTAGGCGCGATAGTTTCTGTGCCCCACGTGCTCAAACATGCCGATGGAAACGATGCGGTCATAGCATCCCTGGATATCGCGGTAATCCGCGAGATGAATCTCGACAGGTAGACCCGAGCAGCACTGCTGAGCCAAGTCAGCCTGTTCCCGGGAAATGGTGATCCCGGTGACGGAGACGCCGTAGTGCTTGGCGGCATGCTTGGCAAAGCTTCCCCAGCCACAGCCGATGTCGAGTACCCGCATGCCGGGTTGCAGTTCGAGCTTGCGACAGGCGAGCTCCAGTTTGGCCAGCTGTGCTTCGTGCAGGGTTTCGGCTTCCTTCCAGTAGCCACAGGAGTAGCACATGGTGGGGTCGAGGATGCTTTCGAAGAGGTCGTTGCCCAGGTCGTAGTGGGCTTCTCCGACCATGTAGGCTCGCGCCTTGCTTTGAAGATTGATCAGACCGGCCTGGAGGCGATACATCAGTCGGTCAGAGGGTGGCCGGGCACGCTCACCGAGACCGTGCTGTAGCAGGCGCTGGGCCAGTTTGTCGAGGCGCTCACACTCCCACCAGCCATCCATGTAGGACTCGCCAAGGCCCAGCGAGCCCTGTCGGAGTATTCTGGAGCAGAAGTCGGGATGATAGATCTTCGGGTCCCACGGAGCATCGCCGTTCAAGGTGATGTCGGAGCCTTCCAGCAGCGATTCGAGGACTCGCCGGGCACGGTTATCGGGTAGGTTGATGGGGCCGATTCGAGGGTTGCTGGTCATGGTTTCCTCCCGGTCCAGCAGGCAAGGGCTGGGGTAAGGCCGCCGGCCCTGCTGCTGTGTCTTTTTTCTCCTTGGCCTTGAGCATAGCCCAGGCGATGGGGAACGGTTAGTCGAAGGGCTGATATACTCCCTGCAACCGACCAAGATGCCGACTGGAGCCCTCATCGTGTCTAGTGATTCGCCGCTGATCATCGCCCTGGATCAACCTTCCCTTGATGCCGCCCTTTGCCTGGCTGACCGGCTCGACCCGACTCGCTGTCGGGTCAAGGTGGGCAAGGAGCTGTTTACCCGTAGTGGCCCGGATGTGGTCGAGGCACTGCATGGGCGAGGCTTCCAGGTCTTTCTGGATCTCAAGTTCCACGATATTCCCAATACCGTGGCAGGTGCCGTTCAGGCGGCTGCCGAGCAGGGGGTCTGGATGGTCAATGTCCATGCCGGGGGCGGGCGGCGAATGATGGAGGCCGCCCGGGAGCGACTCGAGCGTCATGGGCTGGCCACGCATCTGATTGCGGTCACGGTATTGACCAGCATGGAAACGGCGGATCTACAGGAGGTGGGCGTCACGGGGGCGCCTGTGGAACAGGTCGAGCGACTGGCGCGGCTGGCCATGGATAGCGGCATGGACGGCGTGGTCTGCTCGGCTCAGGAGTCGGCTCGGTTGCGCGAGCTCTGTGGCGACAGCTTCCTCAAGGTCACGCCCGGCATTCGGCCGAGCTTCGCCACAGCGGATGATCAACGTCGAATCATGACGCCGCGCGAGGCCATGGCGGCAGGCAGCACTCACTTGGTCATAGGTCGGCCCGTGAGCCGGGCGGACGATCCCATGGCAGCACTGGAAGCCATCGAGCAGGAGCTGTTGGCCTGATCCCAGGCTGTCGGATCACTCTCCCTCGATGCCTGTAATCGGTCGGGTCGTCCCCCAGCTGCGGCAGCGTGGGCACTGCCAATGCAGCGGTTCGCCGGCGAAGCCACAGCGACCGCAGCGGTGGCGCGGTCGTGCCAGCAGCAGGGTGTGGGTGTGCTGCTTGAGCAGTTGGATACGGCTATCGGGTGCGCCCCGCTCATGCTGCTGGTGCTGGTAGAGATCGAGCAGATAGTCGAGTCCACCGAGGCTCGGCGACTGGTTGAGCCGTTCGCTGACCAGGTCGATGGCGGCCTGGTTGCCCTGGCGTCTTCTCAGTGTCTCGGCCAGCCTGATGATCAGGCTGGTGAAGTGGGCACGCTCCAGCAGGCCTTCCAGCCGGGCAACCAGCCCTTCTTCGTCACCCAGCATCTGATAGGCGTGGTGCAGGGGTTCCAGTACCGTGGGAATGAAATCCAGATCCTGATCGGGAATGCGCATCAGGAAACGAATGGCGTCCCGGTACTGGCCGGTATCCTGAGCCATGGCCGCCAGCAGCAGATTGGCACGAACGCATCTTGCGTCGACCGAGAGTGCCTGTCGCAAATGCTTACGGGCCAGGCCGGGGCTGGCGGAGTGGCGCTCCTGGTCGGCCAGCTCGCAGAGCCAGTGGGCGGCGGCGCGACGGATATCGTCATGCTGGCGGGTCAGTGTGGGATGCGCCACGTCGAAGGCGGCCTGCCACTCGCCCTCGCGATCGAAGAGGTCGGCCAGCAGGCGTTTGGCAGCATGGCGAACCTCGTCGCGACTGGATTCTCGAATCAGCTGCTGCAGCAGGCGTTCGGCCCGGTCGAGCAGGCCCAGGTTGAGAAAGTCGCGGGCCAGCTCGAGCTGGACCTGATCGCTCTGTGCGGCCGTGAGCGTGGGTCTGGCCAGCAGATTCTGGTGTATCTTGACGGCACGATCGGCTTCGCCCCGGGTGCGGAACAGGTTGCCCAGGGTGATATGGGTATCGATCGTTTCGCTGTTGACTTCGAGTGCACCGACAAACGTCTCGATGGCGCGATCCGGCTCCTCGTTGAGCAGGTAATTCAGGCCAACGAAGTAATCCCGTGACAGTGACGCCGGCGCTTCGTCATCGCGGGAGCCCCGCCGTTCACGGCGGCCAAGCCACCAGCCGA
>NZ_AZQX01000174.1:0-23105 GCF_000568385.1 Halomonas sp. BC04 | reverse complement strand
GGCACCACCACCGCCGGCACCGCCGCCGGCACCACCGCTTGCGCCAGCACCACCGCTTCCGCCAGCGCTATCCTTGCCACCGGCGCCGGTACTACGCCCATCGCTGGCCGTGTCGCTGACGGCCTGGCCGTCCATACCGCCTTGATTCACAGCCTCGCGAGCGGTTTCCAGGCCAAAGGTGGCAGCCTCCGGATTCTGCTCAATGGCTGTGTCAATGCTCTCCAGAGCTTGCTCGCGCGGGGCCGATTCTCTCTCTTCCACGACCACCCCGTTGACCTGCTCATCCGTTGTTTCATCCTCTTGTGCGAGAACGCTCAGAGGTAACAGGAGAGCCACCAGGGTCGTGCCGACCAAAGCTTTTGCAAACATCGTCTTTCTCCTTTGGGTTCACGTTGCATACGTTCACGCTCACCCTGCGCATGCTTTCGCTCGACCTCCTATTGAGGAGGCCTGCTTCGAGCATGCGGCAGGTAATGGGTATTAACAAGTTGTCGCCTTATCGCGACAGGGTGGGGCGATCCAGGCCGCTGGCTCGTCCTCGGCGATAAACAGCGGGCCGGGCTGGGGCAGCTTGTGCACGGTCAACGGCCGGCTCCGGGCGTCGGTGGCGCTCTCAAGCACCGCCAGCGCCTCCCGGGAGATGGCGGCCTGGGGGTCCGCGTCGTCGTCGCACCAGCTCAGGGCCACCTGGCCCGGGGCCACGAAGCAGCCGAGGTTATCCACATGGCCGTCGGTTTCGTCCAGATGGCACCCCCGGGGCAGCCAGATCACCGTCTCGATTCCCAGGTTGTCGCCGTCACTGTCGGTGATCAGGTCGCAGCCCTTCTCATGGTCTCGCCCTCGCAGGTGATGTCGTTGTTTAGGTAAGTTGTTGAGGTCGGGAGCAGACTAGCGAGGGGTGGGGTGCCGGGAACATATCCCGATTGGGGTATATCAGCACGGACCGGGCCCACCTAAGGTGGTGACCATTCGAATCCCGAACAAGCACTTTTCACAATGACAGGGAGGCACCTCATGACGGTTTCCATCGATGGCCAGCGGCTCTGGTCGAGTCTGATGGCCATGGCCGAGATCGGCCCTAGCCCCAACGGTGGCAGTCACCGGCTGGCACTCACTGAAGAAGATGCCGCTGGACGGCACCTGCTGATCGATTGGTGCGAGGCGATCGGCTGTACGCTGCGGGTTGACCGGATCGGCAATCTGTTCATCCGTCGCCAGGGAAAGCGTGACGACCTCGACCCGGTGGCTACGGGCAGTCACCTGGATACCCAGCCCAAGGGCGGGCGATTCGACGGTATTCTCGGGGTGCTGGCGGGCCTCGAGGTTTTCCGCACCTTGCACGACCAGGGTGTGGTTACCCAACGTCCCCTCGAGCTGGTGGTGTGGACCAATGAGGAGGGTAGCCGTTTCGCCCCGGCCATGGTCGCTTCCGGCACCTATGCCGGCGTGTTCAGCGCCGAGTCGACCCTGGCGCGTCTTGATCGCGATGGCGTGACCCTGGGCCAGGCCCTGACCGCCTGCGGCTTCGCTGGTGAGATGCCCGTGGGCGAGCCGCGACTCGATGCGTTCTTCGAACTGCATATCGAGCAGGGCCCGGTGCTGGAGGAGAATGACGAGGCGATCGGCGTCGTGACAGGCGTCCAGGGGATGCGCTGGTTCGATGTGACGCTGCGTGGGCAGCCCTCGCATGCCGGCCCTACGCCCATGCGATACCGTCGCGACGCCCTGGCCGCCGCGGCGCGCCTGATCGATCGCCTGCAGAGCATGCCATGGGGGATGTCAGCGGCGCCACCAAGGTCACCTGCGGCACGCTGGAGATCGACAGCCCCTCTCGCAATGTCGTCCCCGGCGAAGTGCACCTCACCGTCGATCTGCGCCACGTGGTAGAGGGCGAGCTGGAGGCTCTTCAGGCCCTCTATGAGCGTGAGTTGGCTGCTGCCGCAGAAGCTTTCGGTGTCAAGGCTGACAGCGAGCGCATCTGGGTCTCTCCGGTCGTCGAGTTCGATGCCGGTTGCGTCGATGCCCTGGAGCGCGCCGCACGGGCTCAGGGTGTGTCCTACCGTCGCATGATGAGCGGTGCCGGTCACGATGCTGTGTATGTTTCCCGGGTCGCTCCCACGGCGATGATCTTTATTCCCTGCCGCAACGGCGTCAGTCATAACGAGGCGGAGTACGCTAGCCCCGAGCACTGCGCACTGGGTGCCCAGGTACTCTGCGATGCTCTGCTGGAGCGAGCGAATCAGGAGGAATCGGCATGAGCAGAATGGAGAGTCAGCCCCCCCCCAAGACATACAACGACTGGTTTTCCCTGGTCTGGATGGCGACTCTGACTTGCCGGTTCCTATTGCTTGGGGGCCGGCATTTTCGCTTTGGTCGTCATGACATCTGCTGGCGCGACACCAGCGCTACGTGATCGAGGAACAGGCGGAACAGCTGCGATTGGCTGAAGACGTCGAGACGATGGTAGATATTCTGGCGGTGCACCTTGACCGTACCATCGCTGATATCGAGCTCGCGCGCCGCTGACTTCGTAGTGGCCGGCCAGCAGCAGGCGTGCCAGCTGTTGGTGCCAGGCAAGGCTTTCGGAACGAGCGAGGAAATCGAGCATAAAGGCGTCGGTTAGTGGCGCTGACGTCTCACGATATCATCGCCTGGCGTTGAGGCCTGCACACCAGTCGAGGTCGAGCAGGAAAATCCATGAGGCGTTTGGACTTGCAGCGGAATATTCATGGTAAACAGTGACAAGTTCGACGGTTTTGGGGAGACTTTCGGCCGCCCCCTTTCACGCTGCAGCAGGAGAATGCCCCTTGAATGATCTGACGACGCTGCTGACCTCCCTTCCCACCGGATATGTCATGGTGCTTTCGGCGCTGGTGGCGTTCCTGCTGGCCTTTGGCTTGGCCGGTCTTCTCGCCGCTCGCCGTCAGCGCGCGGAGGCACGGCAGCAAAGCGCTGCCCTGGCTGAACTGCGCCAGCGGCTCGCCGAGCGCGAGCGACGCCTGGATGAGCTGCAGTACATGCTTGGCGAGGCGCAGGTAAACGAGGCGCGTCTCTCCACCACCCTGGAGCAGAAGCAGCAGCACTTTGCCGAACAGATCACGCTGCTGCGCGAGAGCCGTGACCAGCTCAAGCAGGAGTTCGAGAACCTGGCCAACGAGATACTCGAACGCAAGGGCAAGGCATTCTCGGAGCTGTCCCAGAAGCATATCAGCGGCCTGTTGCAGCCCATCCAGAGCGAGATGAAGGGCTTTCGCGAGAAAGTGGAATCCATCCACCGCTTCGATACCGAGCAGCGCGCCAGCCTGCGCACCGAGCTCAAGCATCTGCAGGGCCTCAACCGCGAGATCACCGATCAGGCCGATCGTCTGACCCGGGCGCTGCAGGGGCAGAAGAAGGTGCAGGGCAACTGGGGCGAGCTGATGCTTGAAAACGTTCTTGAAGGCTCCGGGCTGCGTGCCGGCAAGGATTACCAGCGGGAGGTCAGCTTCACGACCGAGGATGGGCGGCGGCGACCCGATGCCATCGTCTACCTGCCCCAGGGCAAGCATCTGGTGATCGATGCCAAGACGTCTCTCTCCGCCTATGTGCGCTATGTCAACGCCGACGATGACGTGGGGAGGGGGCAGGCGCTGGCCGAACACGCCCGGGCCGTGGGCGATCGTATCGCCGAGCTGGCCGACAAGCACTACTACGATCTGCCGGGACTGAACTCGCCGGAAGTGGTGGTGATGTTCATTCCGGTGGAGTCTGCCTATGTGGAGGCGTTGAAGTTCGATGAATCGCTCTTCCAGCGGGCCATCGAGAACAATGTTCTGGTGGCGACTCCCACCACGCTCCTCACCAGCCTGAATATCGTGCGACAGCTATGGCGTTTCGAGGATCAGAGCCGTCACAGCGCCGAGTTGGCCAGTCGTGCCGAGAAGTTCTACAACAAGCTGCGTCTCTTCCTGGAGAGCATGGAGGATGTGGGCAGGAAGCTGGATGGAGCTCGTGACAGCTATGACAGGGCCATGGGTCAGTTGGTCAATGGCCGTGCCAATCTGATCAAGCAGACCGCTGAATTTCAGGAGCTGGGGGTGGCGGTGAAGAAGGAGCTGCCCGCCGAGCTGGTCGAGCGGGCCCGCCTCGAATTGTCCCCCGGCCACCATGACGACCCGGGGGAAGGAAAGAGCGATATGGAGTCTATCGCGCAGAATCCGATCAGGTAGTCTCTCTAGCAGGCCGCGGCGTCGCTACGGTCAATGTTCCTTGAGTTTGGCCAGCAGGCTTTCGGCCTCCTCGGTCAGGGTCGCATTGGCGCGCATGTCCCATTGCGTGCCGCCTCCATGGCCTGCTGCAGCTTGTACTCGTAGGCCTTCTGCAGTTTCTTCTTCGGGTCGGGTTTAAGCCATCCGAACATGGTGTCTCTCCGTTGGTGCGTTGATGGGCACGAGACGTCGCTGCGGTCGCATTCAGGCAGTGGGTGTAGAATATTTCCTATACCATGTTTGTACAATAGGAAAATAAAAATATAGATATTGCTGCTAAGAGCGCAGCATCACACCGTCTGTTAGTGGCGGTAGGGCATATCTGGGCCAGATAGGGCGAGCTAAGGGAGAATCAGAAGGTTCTGGCGGGGGTGCAACAGCTCACCAGCCGGCAGGGTTCCTTGCCGAGGTTGCGAAAGCGGTGGGGCACGTTGGTATCGAAGTAGTAGCTTCGCCCGGGCCAAGGGTGCGGGATTCGGCGCCGATGGTGATCTCGATCTCGCCCTCCAGTACTACGCCGGCTTCCTCGCCTGGTGGGCGATCATCTCGCGGCCGGTATCGGCGCCTGGGGGGTAGGTCTCGATCATGAATGCCAGCGCACGGCTGGCGCGATTGGCGCCCACCAGCTTGTAGATGACCTCGCCGCTCCCCACATCGGCAAGCTCGGCGGCGGAATAGAAGACCTGATCACGACTCTCCAGGTCCATGGTGAAGAAGTCCCCGACACTGATCGGGATGGCGTCGAGGACCTTCTTGAGGGAGCTGACCGAGGGGCTGACCTTGCCCTGCTCGATCAACGACAGGCTGGAGTGGGTGACACCGCAGCGCTTGGCCAGCTCACGCTGGGAAATGCCGCGCAGGGTACGCAGGGCGCGCAGCCTTGCACCGACGTCATCCGCCATCCTGATCTCCTTGTGGTCTCGGGCAACGGGAGCATGCGCACCATTGGTGCGTCATGCCCCCGGCGGGCTCAGCAGAGCGCGTCCAGCTTTTCTTTCAGCAGCTGGTTGACCTGCTGTGGGTTGGCAGTGCCCCGGGAGGCCTTCATCACCTGGCCAACGAAGTAGCCGATCATCTTGCCGCGCTTGTCCGGCTCGGCGTCGCGGTACTGGGCGACCTGGGCGGGGCTGTCGGCGATCACCTGGTCGATCATCGCTTCGATGGCACCGCTGTCGGTGACCTGCTTGAGACCCTGAGCTTCGATGATGTCGTCGGCGCGGGCGCCCTGGCCGTTCCACAGGGCCTGGAAGACCTGCTTGGCGGCCTTGCCATTGATGGTGTCGTCCATCACCCGGGCGATCAGCTCACCGAGCTGGCGGGCCGAGACGGGGCTGTCGACGATCGGGAGGCCCTCCCGGTTCAGCGCACCGGAGAGTTCGCCCTGGACCCAGTTGGCGGCCTGCTTGGCATCGCCACAGACGTTCTTGGCCTCCTCGAAGAAGTCGGCCATCTCCCGCGTGGCGGAAAGCACGCTGGCATCGTAGGCGGAAAGGCCCAGCTCCTGCTCGAAGCGCACCCGCTTCTCGGCTGGCAGCTCCGGCAGGTTGCTGCGCAGGTGATCCACATAGGCCTGGTCCAGCACCACGGGCAGCAGGTCGGGGCAGGGGAAGTAACGGTAGTCGTTGGCTTCCTCCTTGGTGCGCATGCTGCGGGTCTCGTCCCGGTCGGGGTCGAACAGGCGGGTCTCCTGGACCACCTTGCCGCCATCCTCGATCAGTTCGACCTGACGCTCCACCTCGAAGGCGATGGCGCGCTCGACGAAGCGGAAGGAGTTCACATTCTTGATCTCGGCGCGGGTGCCATAGGTTTCCTGGCCCCGGGGGCGCACCGAGACGTTGACGTCGCAGCGCATCGACCCCTCGGCCATGTTGCCGTCGCTGATGCCCAGGTAGGTGACGATGGAGTGAATCGCCTTGAGATAGGCGGCGGCCTCCTTCGCCGAGCGCAGATCCGGCTCGGAGACGATCTCCAGCAGCGGGGTACCGGCCCGGTTCAGGTCGACCCCGGTCATGCCGTGGAAGTCTTCATGCAGCGATTTGCCGGCATCCTCCTCCAGGTGGGCGTGGTGGACCCGGATGCGCTTGGTGCTGCCGTCATCCAGGGTGATCTCCACTTCGCCGGCACCCACGATGGGGTGATACATCTGGCTGGTCTGGTAGCCTTTGGGCAGATCGGGATAGAAGTAGTTCTTGCGGTCGAAGACCGATATCTCGGGGATCTCAGCGTGGATCGCCAGGCCGAACTGGACGGCCATGGCCACGGCGGCCTCGTTGAGCACCGGCAGTACCCCGGGCATGCCGAGGTCCACGGCGCAGGCCTGGGTGTTGGGCTCGGCGCCGAAGGCCGTGGGCGCACCGGAAAAGATCTTCGAGCGGGTGGCGAGCTGGACGTGGACCTCCAGCCCGATCACGGTTTCCCATTGCATCAGGCGTTCTCCTCGGCAAAGGCGGGGCGACGACGGTGCCAGTCGGTAGCCTGCTGGAACCGGTGGGCGACGTTGAGCAGTCGCGCCTCGGTAAAGTGGCTGCCGAGGATCTGCAGGCCCACGGGGCGGCTGCCGACGAAACCGGCCGGTACGCTGATGCCGGGAATGCCGGCCAGGTTGACGGCGATGGTGTAGATGTCCTGCAGGTACATCGAGACCGGGTCCTTGTTGGCCCCCAGGTCGAAGGCCGGGGTAGGGGAGGCAGGCCCCATCAGCACGTCCACCTCCTCGAAGGCGTCGAGGAAATCCTGGCGGATCAGGCGGCGCACCTGCTGGGCCTTCTTGTAATAGGCGTCGAAGAAGCCTCGGAGAGGGTATGGGTGCCGATCAGGATGCGCCGCTTGACCTCATCGCCGAAGCCCTCGGCGCGGCTGCGCTTGTAGAGGTCGATCAGGTCAGCCGGGTTGTCGCAGCGGTGGCCGAAGCGCACACCGTCATAGCGGGAGAGGTTCGAGGAGGCCTCGGCCGGGGCAATGACGTAGTAGGCCGGGATGGCGTAGTGGGTGTGCGGCAGGCTCACCTCGCGCACGCTGGCGCCAGCGATTCGAAGACCGCGATCGCTTCGCGGGTCGCCTTCTCCACCGCCGGGTCGAGGCCGTCACCGAAATACTCGCTGGGCAGGCCGATCTTGAGGCCGTTCAGCGGTGCGTCAAGCTCCTCGGAATAGTCGGGCACGCCACGGGCGACGGAGGTGGAGTCGCGCAGGTCATGTCCGGCAATGGCTCCCAGCAGCAGCGCGCAGTCCTCGGCGGTGCGCGCCATGGGGCCCGCCTGGTCGAGGCTCGAGGCGTAGGCGATGATGCCGTAGCGCGATACCCGCCCATAGGTGGGTTTGAGTCCGGTAATCCCACAGAAGGCGGCCGGCTGACGGATCGAGCCACCGGTGTCGGTACCCATGGCAGCGGGCACCAGCCCGGCGGCAACCGCGGCGGCGGAGCCCCCCGAAGAACCGCCGGGAACCGCGACGAGATCCCAGGGGTTTTTCACCGGGCCATAGAAGCTGTTCTCGTTGGAGGAGCCCATGGCGAACTCGTCCATGTTGGTCTTGCCAAGGCTCACCGTGCCGGCGGCGTTGAGCTTCTCGACCACCGTGGCGTCGTAAGGCGAGACGAAACTGTCGAGCATCTTCGAGCCGCAGCTGGTCTTCACCCCACGGGTGCAGAAGATGTCCTTGAGGGCCAGTGGCAGGCCGGTGAGCGACCCCGCGCTGCCCTTGGCCCGGGCGGCATCGGCTGCGTCAGCGGCGGCCAGGGCTTGGTCGAAGGTGACGCTGATGAAACTGTTCAGGTCACCGTCGAGGCGGTCGATGCGGCCCAGCAGGTGCTGGGTCAGCTCGCGGCTGGAGAACTCGCCGGCGTCGAGCGCCCGGGCGAGTTCGACAAGCGTCTTGTCATGCATGCGGCATGGCTCCATGAAGGCGTGCCGTTAACGAAAGCGCGGTGGGTACGGTCATTCGACGACCCGGGGCACCAGGTAAAGCCCGTTCTCGACGGCCGGCGCGCAGCGCTGGAATTCCTCGCGCTGGTCGCGCTCGGTGACCTCATCGGCACGCAGGCGTTGGGTAGCATCCAGCGGGTGGGCCAGGGGGGCAACGCCTTCGGTGTCGAGGGCCTGTAGCATGTCGACCATTTCCAGGATGCGACCAAGATCATCGACATAGCCGGCAGCCTCGTCGTCGTTCAGGCCAAGGCGGGCCAGGTGGGCGGCCCGCTGCACGTCTGCGTGTTCAAGCGCCATGGGCTGGGTGTCCTCGCACGGATTGGGGGTGTTGAATAGCGGGAAAAGGTACCACATTCGATGTGTCGCGGGCACTCTTCTCTAGGCGATGAGCGTGGCATGTCGCTTGCTGCGCGGGGGCCGCGATGATACCGTTTGCATCCGCACAAGGGTCCCCGGTCAGCACTAGGTAACGACGTCCATGTTCAAACGCTTGAGGGGGCTGTTCTCCAGCGATTTATCAATCGATCTGGGTACGGCCAATACACTGATATACGTCCGTGGTCGCGGCATCGTGCTTGACGAGCCGTCGGTAGTGGCCATTCGCCAGTCTGGCAATATGCGCAGCGTGGCCGCCGTCGGCGCCGATGCCAAGCGGATGCTGGGTCGTACGCCGGGTAACATCACCGCCATACGTCCGATGAAAGACGGGGTCATCGCCGATTTTACCGTCACCGAGCAGATGCTTCAGCACTTCATCCGCAAGGTCCACCAGAGCACCTTCCTCACGCCGAGTCCGCGCGTGCTGGTCTGCGTGCCCTGCATGTCGACCCAGGTCGAGCGCCGGGCCATCAAGGAGTCGGCGGAGGGTGCCGGTGCCCGCGAGGTGTTCCTGATCGAGGAGCCCATGGCAGCTGCCATCGGGGCGGGCCTGCCGGTCGACGATGCCCAGGGCTCCATGGTGGTCGACATCGGTGGCGGTACCACCGAAATCGCCATCATCTCGCTGAACGGCGTGGTCTACTCCGAGTCAATCCGCGTCGGTGGCGATCGTTTCGACGAGGCCATCACCGCCTATGTTCGGCGCCACTATGGCAGCCTGATCGGCGAGGCCACCGCCGAGCGCATCAAGGAAGAGATCGGCTGCGCCTATCCTGGCGGCGAGCTGCGCGAGATCGACGTGCGCGGGCGCAACCTGGCAGAGGGTATTCCACGCAGCTTTACCCTCAATTCCCACGAGATACTCGATGCGCTGCAGGAGACGCTGGCTTCCATCGTCGCTGCGGTCAAGAGTGCGCTGGAGCAGTCTCCTCCCGAGCTGGCGTCCGATATCGCCGAGCGAGGGCTGGTGCTGACCGGCGGTGGCGCCCTGCTGCGTGACCTGGACAAGCTGATCGCCGAGGAGACCGGGCTGCCGGTCATCGTCGCCGAGGATCCGCTGACCTGCGTGGCCCGGGGTGGCGGCAAGGCGCTGGAGATGATCGATCGCCATACCTTCGAACTGCTCTCCAGCGACTAGGCCTCGCCCGAAAGCGCCTGCGTGGTCGAGACGGCTTGATGCGAAGTGGTGCCCGTGCATTATCCTACGCCGATAGTCATGGCCCAGGGTTTGCCGCGCTCCACGCGCCTGTGCCCGATCGCTCGGTAACGACTTCAGACCTTTCCTGATACCGGCGAGGCGTGTGAGGAGACCTGGGGGAGATTCGCCATTAAGCCGCTGTTTTCTCATGGATCGGTACCGGGATATCGCATGCTGCTGTGTGCGATGGTCGCCTCCGCCCTGATGTTCGCCGATCATCGCTTGACGCGAATGGAGGAGGTGCGCGCCCAGCTTTCCACTGTGGTGGCGCCGATCCAGTGGCTGGTTGCGGTGCCCAGCGATGTCCTGGCCTGGGGCTCCCTGGCCCTCTCCGACCAGCGTGCTTTGGTGGAGGAGAATCAGCGCTTGCGCGAGCAGATCCTGCATCTTTCGCATCGCGTGCAGCATATGTCCAGCCTCACGGCCGAGAATGTTCGCCTGCGGGAGCTACTGGGTGCAGCGGCGCGCAAGGAATCCCCCTATATCACCGCAGAACTGCTTTCGTTGGATCCCGACCCGTACAATCACCAGATGGTCATCGACCGCGGCCGACGCAATGGTGTCTATGTGGGACAGCCGGTGCTGGATGCTTCGGGCCTGGTCGGACAGGTGACTGCCGTTTCCGCCTACTCAAGCCGGGTCCTTATGGTGGCTGACGCCAGCCATGCCCTGCCGGTGCAGGTCAATCGCAATGGCCTGCGCTTCATCCTGCAGGGCAGTGGCCATTATGATGAGCTGCGGGTCCTGCATGTGCCCGATACTGCCGATATTCGTGAGGGTGACCTGCTGGTGACGTCGGGCCTCGCCGGTCGTTTCCCTGCCGGTTATCCGGTGGCGCGCGTTAACGAGGTGGTGCATGATCCTGGCCAGCCCTTCGCCCGGGTCAGCGCCACTCCCGTCGCCATGTTGCAACGCTCACGCCACTTCCTGCTGCTGTTTCCTCCCGATCCCGTGGCGGTGCCGGACGATGACTCCTGGGATACCGACCCGGATAGCATCCTGGTGAATCGGCGCCTGCCGTACAGGTTACCGCGGGACAATCCGGCGGTGACACGGCGCTCGCCGAGGAGGCGGACTGATGGCGAGCCCTCCCCGCACTGCGCTGCCCTGGGTATGGTTGACCCTGCTGTTGGCGCTCTGTCTTCAGGTCATGCCACTGGCCGAAGGGTGGCAGATATGGCGCCCCGACTGGCTGGGGCTGATGCTCATCTACTGGTGCATGTCGGCTCCCGATCGGGTCGGGGTGCTCCATGGCTTCGTGCTGGGCATCCTGCTGGACCTGATTGAGGGCGCTCCCCTGGGGCAGAATGCCCTGACACTCTCGCTGTTGGCCTTTCTGGCAGCGCTCGTTTACCCGCGTTTTCGTACCTACTCCCTCTTCCAGCAGTCGCTGTTGATCCTGGTGCTCCTGGGCCTGGTGCAGATTGTCGAGCAGTGGTTGCGAACCCTGTTCGGTCCCTTCTCGATGCATCTCGCCTTTCTGCTGCCTTCGCTGATCGGTGCCGTACTCTGGCCCTGGCTGACGACCATGTTCCAGGCCATGGAGCGACGCCTTGCTGGCACTGGCTGATCCGGAGTCTATCTGCATGCGCGAATCGTCCACCATTGCGGTCCTGTGCCTGGCGTCGGCATCGCCGCGTCGCCGGGAGCTGCTGTCCTCCATCGGCGTCGAGGTCGAGGTTTGCCCGGTCGACATCGATGAGACGCCCAACGCCGGTGAGGCTGCCGACGCCTATGTTGCCCGCCTGGCACGCCAGAAGGCGGCTGCCGGCGTCGGTCTCGCCTCCCTGCCTGTGCTGGGGTCGGACACGGCGGTGGTCTGCGATGGCGTCATTCTGGGCAAGCCCCGCGACCAACAGCATGCGGCAGCCATGCTGCGCGGGCTTTCGGGGCGTGCCCACCAGGTGCTGACCGCGGTGGCGGTGTCCGGTCCGGCAGGTATGCTGGAGGCCTGCGCCACGACGCGGGTCGTCATGCGGGAGATCACCGAGCACGAGATAGCCGCCTACTGGGCCACCGGCGAGCCTGCCGACAAGGCCGGTGGCTACGCCATCCAGGGGTTGGCCGCGATCTTCATCGAGCGGATCGAGGGCAGCCACTCGGCGGTGGTCGGGCTGCCGCTGTTCGAGACCGCGGCACTGCTGGCGCGTCAGGGCGTACCGCTTTGGAATGGTGCCGACCGATAACCCCCCTGTCTGCCGTCCGCACTATGTCATAATGCCTCGAAGACTGACTGGACAAGGATTTCCGCATGAGCGGCGAAGTACTGATCAACCTGACGCCGATGGAAACCCGGGTAGCCGTGGTGGAAAACGGGGTGCTGCAGGAGGCGCTCATCGAGCGTACGCGCCGGCGAGGCATCGTCGGCAATATCTACAAGGGGCGAGTGGTCAGGGTGCTGCCCGGTATGCAGGCGGCTTTTGTCGACATCGGACTGGACCGTGCCGCCTTCATTCATGTCCATGAAGTCATGCCGCCGGGCGCCTCTCCCGAGGAGCAGCTCGCCATCGGCCAGCTGCTCAGCGAAGGGCAGTCCCTGGTGGTTCAGGTCACCAAGGATCCCATCGGCTCCAAGGGCGCGCGTCTGACCACTCACCTCTCGGTGCCGTCACGCTACCTGGTCTATATGCCGGACTCCCCGCATAACGGTGTGTCTCAGCGCATCGAGGACGAGCGTGAACGCGAGCGCCTGCGAGAACTGCTCGAACGCTGTCAGCTGGAGCAGGATATCGAGGTCAGCGGTGGTTTCATCGTTCGCACGGCCGCCGAGAACGTGGGCCAGGAAGAGCTCTTCGCCGACATGCACTTCCTGCTGCGCCTGTGGCGCAAGGTCGGCGAGCGCAAGATCTCCGCACCATGTCCCAGCGTCATCTATGACGATCTTCCGCTGTTTATCCGTACTCTTCGTGACTTGATGCGTGATGACATCGAGAAGGTGCGTATCGACTCGCGGGAAAACTACGTCAAGCTGATCGAATTCGCCGAAGAATTCATGCCCGACTCTTCGGCCCGTATCGAGTACTACCCTGGCGAGCGCCCCATCTTCGATCTCTACAGCGTCGAGGATGAGATCATCAAGGCCCTGGGGCGCAAGGTGCAGCTGAAATCCGGCGGCTACCTGGTGATCGATCCCACCGAGGCGATGACGACCATCGACGTCAATACCGGTGGCTATGTGGGGCATCGCAATCTCGAGGAGACCATCTTCAAGACCAACCTTGAGGCGGCCAATGCCATTGCGCGGCAACTCCGCCTGCGGAACCTGGGCGGTATCATCATCATCGACTTCATCGACATGGAGGAGACGGAGCACCAGCGCCAGGTGTTGCGTGTGCTGGAGAAGGCACTGGAGCGTGACCATGCCAAGACCAAGTGTACCGGTGTCACCGAGCTGGGGCTGGTACAGCTGACCCGCAAACGCACTCGGGAAAGCCTGGAGCAAACGCTGTGCGAAGCCTGTCCAACCTGTGCAGGGCGGGGCACGCTGAAGACCGCCGAAACGGTCTGCTACGAGATATTCCGCGAAATCCTGCGCGAGGAGCGTGCCTATAACGCGGAGACCTACATGGTGCTGGCCTCCCAGGCGGTGGTGGATCGTCTGCTCGACGAGGAGTCCGCGGCGGTGGCCGATCTGGAAACCTTCATCGGCAAGACCATCCGCTTTCAGGTGGAGAACCACTACTCTCAGGAGCAGTACGACATCGTGCTGATGTGACGCCGCGATGCATCCGATACGTATAGCAGGCCGCTGGCTCTTGACGCTGGCGGCCATCGTACTGGGGCTGTTGGCCCTGGCGACGCTGCTGTTGCGCCTGGCCCTGACCCAGGTGGATGAGCTTGCGCCACGGGTCGAGCGTCTGCTGGAGGCCCGCTCGGGGGCCGTGGTCGAACTGGCGAGCATGAATGCCCGGCTGGCCGGGCTCGACCCGCTGCTGCGAGGCGGTGGCTTGACCATCCGTTCCCAGCGTGGACCCGAGGGGTTGGCGCTGCTGGAAGTCGAGCATGCCAGCCTGCGCCTTAACACCGCAGACACACTCAGAAACGGTTTCCCGGTGGTGGAGGATGCCCGATTGAAAGGGCTGACGCTGCACCTCTACCAGGATGCTCAGGGCAGCTGGCACTGGCCTGACCCTGCTGACATTCCGCCTGAGTTCATGCCCAAGGGCGAATTCGATCTGGATGCCCTGGACTTCTGGGTAGGGGTTCTGCTGCGGCAGCGCGCCTGGGCCGAGGATGTTCGCCTGGTGCTGCATGGCCAGCAGGAGCGTGTGGAGATGCATGCCCCGCGGCTTCTGCTCACTGGCGACGATCGTCATGCCCACCTCGAAGGGGAGGTGCATCTCGAAGGTCAGGATGAGCCTTCCCTGCTCGCCGCGCTGGACGTCTTCCCGGGGCCCGGTGGGCTACGAGACTTCAGTGCGGCGCTTCAGGCCGACATGAAGCTGGATACGCTGATTGCCCTGGCGGGGCTGTTTGCCTTCGACGACCCCCTGCGGCTGGAAGATGCCCAGGGAGACGCCCGGCTATGGGGGCGTTGGCACCGGGGTTCGCTGGCCGATGCCCGGCTCGATCTCGAAGTGCCGCGACTGGCCCTGCGGCGTGGTGGCGATCTTATTCTGATGGAACCCTTCAGGGCCCGCGGTCAATTGTTGCGCAGCGAGGATGGCTGGGAGGCCTGGCTGGAGGGTGATGCCGAGGCCACCGACTGGGCCGAGCCGGCGTCGCTGGCGGCAGCGCCGGGACCGGCGCTGCCGCGCTACTGGCATCTTCGACATGATGCGGACGAGTGGTGGCTCAACACCAGTGAATTCGACCTCGCTTCGTTGGCCGCATGGCGAGAGCGGGTCCTGCTGCCTGAGGGGCTGACCCGGGTCATCGAGACCCTCGACCCTCGCGGGCTGGTCACAGGCCTGGGTGTCGGTCGGGAAAACGGCAACTGGGTGGCGCGGGCCGCCGTCCATCAGGTCGCCGTCTCGGCCTGGGGGGAGGTGCCTGGCGGCGGTCCGCTCGACGCCTGGGTCGAGGCACGTGACCTTTCCGGTCGCGTCCATTTCGTCGGCGTCGACGCCCCGGTTTTCGAACTGCCGCGGATATTTCCCGACCCCATGGCACTATCCCACGCCAGTGGCGTGGTCAGCTGGTCCTATGACGGGCCTCGCAGCTTCGTCAGCGGGCGTCGCCTGAGGGCCGGTTGGCAGGGTGCCGAGGTGGAAGGCAGTTTCGGGCTGGTGGTCGGTGGGGAGCTGCGCGGCGGCCTGGGCCTGGACCTGCAGTTCCGCGACGCCGATGCCCTGGAGCGGCCGCTCCTGGATTGGCTGCCGGTCGGTGTGCTTGGCGATGAGCTCGAGGAGTGGCTGGCTGCCGGAGTGGCGGGTTACGTGCCTCGAGGCACATTCAAGCTCCACCTGCCGCTCTTCAGGGGGGAAGAGCGTGTGCCCCCCAGTATGGCGCTGGATCTGGATATCGAACGCGGCCGGCTACCCTTTGCTCCCGGCTGGCCGGCCCTCGAACAGGTCGAAGGCCGGCTGCAACTGGGCATCGATACCCTGGATGCCGATGTCCACTATGCCGAAAGCCTCGGTGTCGAAGGGCGTCGCGGCCGTGTCACCCTGGTCGATGACCACCTGGAAGTGACCGCTGACCTGATGGCCGATGCCGATGCGCTGCGCCATTATCTCGGGGCCATGCCGGTGGCGGGCCTGCAGCAGGTCGATGCCTGGCGAGGCGTCGGCGGTGCCACCGGTGAGCTGGTTCTTGGCCTGCCCCTGGGCGAGCCCGCAGACATGGCGCTGGACCTGGAGACCACGGTTGCGCTGGAGCAGCTGACCCACCGGGACTTCGGCATCACGTTGCGCGACGTGAGTGGCCCACTGGCCTGGCGGCAGAGAGGCGAGACAGGTGGGCTCCAGGGGCGCCTGGCGGCACGCCTGCTGGGTGGTCCCCTTGAAGCGGATATCGACACCCGGGCTGGCTCGGTTGACCTCGAAGGCGCCATCGACGTCGCCCGGCTGTTCGAGCTGGACGTCATTCCGGACCTCGGGCCACTGCTATCCGGCCGCCTGCCCTGGCAGGGAAGGTTGCGCATCAATGAGCGCAGCTCGTTTCGCCTGGAGAGCGGCCTGCAAGGGTTGGCCATCGATCTGCCGGCGCCGCTGGGCAAGACATCGGGCGAGACGCGCACCCTGTGGGTCGATGCCGATCTGGACAGGCGCATCGTGGAAGCCGAACTGGGTCGTGACTTGAGGATGCGCTGGCGGGACATGCCGGGCTCGGACGTCGGCCAGGGGCAGGTCTGGCTGGGGCGATGGCCCAGCGGCCCAGCCTGGCCTGACGGCGAGGGCTGGGAAGCGGATCTCTTCCAATCACGCCTCGATGTCCGGGAGTGGGGCGACGTCCTTGCTTCCCTGATGGACACTGTGGGGGGAGCAGGCGAATTCCCGTTGCGACGAATGAGGCTGGATACGGCGTGCCTGGTCGGGCCTGAGAGTTGCCTGGGTGTGGCGACGGCGACGGCCCAGCCTCAGGCCGGGGGTGGGTGGCGTGTGAACATGGATTCCAGCCTCTTGACCGGCCATCTGGACTACCGTCCGATGCTTGACGAACCCCTCGACATCGCACTGCAACGACTGACCCTGGATGGCCTGCTGCCGGCCCGTCACGAGGGGGTGGGGGCATTCCTGGACGAAATCGACGTGGCGACCGATCCTGCCCCGTTGCCCAATTGGGTCGGTCAGCTACCTCATGGTCGTGTGCGGATTGCCGATATTCAGTACCAGGGGCGCGAGATGGGACCCCTGACCGCGCGCTGGCAGAGCGGGCCGGACAGTTTGAGCGTATCGCCGCTGGGGCTGACACTGGGGCAGGTGACGGCCCATGGCGAGATGATCTGGGAGTCAGCCGGGCCGGGTGACAGCCTGACCCGCTCCCGAATCTCCCTGGATGGCCGAGACCTGGGCTCGGCGCTGGAGAAGTTCGGCCAGCCGGTGGCCATTCGCAGCGGTGAAACCCGGGTCAGGAGCCAGCTCGCCTGGCCGGGAGCACCGTGGCAGTTCGCCCTTGCCCGCTCCCGGGGTAATATCGAGGTTGAGCTGCGCAATGGGCGCTTCGTCAACCTGGAGTCACCGACGGCGAGGCTGGTTGGCCTGCTCAACGTGGACAATCTGGTGCGCCGGCTGCGAATGGACTTTTCCGACGTGACCGGGCAGGGTACGGCTTTCGATCACGTGGTCGGTACCGCTACCCTATATGGAGGCGTGCTGGAGACCCAAGGGCCCGTGCATATCAGCGGCCCTGCAACGACCTTCACGCTCGAGGGCACCGTCGACCTGGCCCGGCGGGAACTCGACCAGCGGCTGGGCGTCACAGTTCCAGTCAGCAGCAGCCTGCCCCTGGCCGCGGTGATTGCCGGAGCGCCGGTGGTGGGTGGCGCCCTGTTCATTGCCGATCGCCTTTTTGGACGCGCGATCGATCGGGTCACTCGAATTCACTACCGCGTGCGCGGTCCCTGGACCTCGCCGCAGATCACACTGGAAGCCGCCGAATGACGACACGATCGCAAGCCATGCTCGATACCGCCGCCGACATCCTGTTGCGCCCCGGCGGTCTCGGCCTAGAGTCGCTCGATGCCGGCCTGAGGCACGTGCTCACGCCCGGCGTCGACTACGCCGATCTCTATTTCCAGCGCAGCTGGCACGAAAGCTGGGTGCTGGAGGATGGGGAGGTGAAGGAGGCCGGCTACAATATCGATGGCGGCGTGGGTGTGCGCGCCATGGCTGGAGAGAAGACCGGCTTCGCCTACTCCAATCAGATCACGGCCGATGCCCTGGCGGAGACGGGGCGTACGGCGTCGGGCATCGTGCGCAGCGGCGCAGCGCTGTCGGTGGCACCCCGGGTGATCAGCCAGGCCAGCGTGCGCTACGACGCCATCGACCCCCTCTCCGGACTCTCGGCCGAGGACAAGGTTGCCCTGCTCAAGGAGGCCGACCGGGCGGCTCGTGCCGCCGACCCCTCGGTTTCCCAGGTCAGTGCGTCGCTCTCCGGCGTTCACGAAGTCGTGCTGGTCAGAGCCAGCGACGGCACCCTGGCGGCGGATGTCCGGCCGCTGGTGCGCTTCAACGTCAGCGTGATCGCGGTGAAGAATGGACGCCGTGAACGCGGCAGCGCGGGCGGCGGCGGACGCTATGCCATGGCCCGCCTGCGTGACGAGAAAGTGGCCGAGCGCTATGCCCGGGAAGCCGTCCGCCAGGCGCTGGTCAACCTCGATGCGGTGGATGCCCCGGCGGGCCAGTTGCCGGTGGTGCTGGCGCCGGGTTGGCCGGGCATCCTGCTCCACGAGGCGGTGGGACATGGCCTGGAGGGGGACTTCAACCGCAAGGGTAGCTCGGCCTTTGCCGGGCGCATGGGCGAGCGCGTCGCCTCCCCCGGGGTCACCGTGGTCGACGATGCCACCCTGGCCGACCGGCGCGGCTCCATGACCGTGGATGACGAAGGCACGCCGGGGCAGTATACGCCGCTGATCGAGGACGGCATTCTCACCGGCTACATGCAGGACAAGCTCAACGCCAGGCTGATGGGCATGGCGCCTACGGGCAACGCCCGTCGCGAATCCTTTGCCCACATGCCGATGCCTCGCATGACCAACACCTACATGCTGGCCGGCCAGGACGAGCCCGCCGATATCATCAAGAGCGTCAGGCGCGGCATCTATGCGGTCAGTTTCGGCGGTGGCCAGGTGGATATCACCTCGGGCAAGTTCGTCTTCTCGGCAAGCGAGGCCTACCTGATCGAGGACGGGCGCATCACCGCGCCGGTCAAGGGCGCGACGCTGATCGGCAACGGCCCGGAGGCCATGGGCCGGGTCTCGATGATCGGCCACGACCTGGAGCTGGATACCGGCATCGGCGTCTGTGGCAAGGATGGGCAGGGGGTGCCGGTGGGCGTCGGCCAGCCGACCCTGAAGTTGGACGAGCTCACAATTGGCGGTACTGCCTCCTGAGTCAGAGATGGATGCGCCCTGTGTCTGTGGCAGTAGCGAGGGGCGCCGGGGGCAGGCCGAGTGCTCCAGCAGAGACTTTTCAAATGAGTCTTCGCTGTAGGAGCAGCTTCAGCTCCGGTCCGACGCATCGGCGACTGGAGGCGACAGCCTCCCGGCGGTGTTGCCGGGGCTGCCAGGCGCTTGTCGGGCTTGACCGATCTAAGTCCGAGAGGCTCCTAGAGCCCCGCCGTATCGCGGATCAGGCGGAACAGCCGTCGCGAGCTGGTGGGGGGCTTGTCCTGCTCACGCTCGCGGCGGGCATTGCGGATCAGCTGGCGCAGGGCCTGGCGGTCGACATCGGGATAGTCGGCAATGAAGGTCTCGACGGCGTCGTCGCCCTCCTCGATGAGGCGGTCACGCCACTTTTCGAGGCGGTGGAAGGCCAGGTCGCGATGGCGGGACTCCTGTTCGATGGAATCGAACACCGCCTGGATGGCGGCGAGGTCCTCGCCGCGCATGAGCTTGCCGACGTACTGCATATGGCGGCGCCGCCCTTCGTGGGAGCGGATGCGCGAGGTCTCCTCGACCGCTGCCAGCAGGTCATCGGAGAGCGGGAACCGTGACCGCTCCGCGGGCGTCATGGCGATGATCTGTTCGCCCAGTGCCTGCAGCTTGTGCATCTCTCGCTTGAGCTGTGACTTGCTGGGCCGCTCGTCTGACGGTGAAGGGACTTCCTGGGACATGCCGTTACCAACTAGTGTGAAGGGTCAACAGTATCGTGCGCTTGATCGCCCCGGTGGGATCAATGCGACACAGTATACCAGCCCGCCAGTGCATGGCGGGATACTGACACGTTCGAATACCGGCCGGGCCGGTAACTGAGGGAGAGACAGATGACACAGGCTTTCGATGCCGCCGCTCAACAGCCGCTGCTGGCGTCTCGTGCCGAGCAGGCACTGACGCTGGCGCGCCGCCTGGGCGCCGACGCCTGCGAAGTGGGTGCCAGCGTCGACCAGGGAATCGGCATCAGCGTGCGCGAGGGCGAAGTGGAAACCGTAGAGCTGTCCCGCGACCAGGGTATCGCGGTGACCGTCTACCAGGGGGGGCGCAAGGGCAGTGCCTCCTCGACGGATGCCAGCGATGAGTCGATACGCGTGGTCGTGGAAAAGGCCATGGCCATCGCCCGCTATACCGGCGAGGATCCCGCGGCGGGGCTGGCGGATGCCGAGTTGATGGCGACCGCGCTGCCTGACCTGGACGTTCACCACCCCTGGGCGCTGACCACCGAGCAGGCCATCGACCTGGCATTGGCCTGCGAGGCTGCCGGCAGGAGCCAGCCCGGTATACGCCAGTCCGAAGGGGCTTCGCTGTCCAGCGGTGAAGGGGTGCGGGTCTATGCCAACAGCCACGGCTTCCTGGGCAGCCAGTGCGGCAGCCGCCACTCGCTCTCCTGCATGCTGATCGCCGAGGACGAGGGGGGCATGCAGCGCGACTACGATTATACCAGTGCCCGCGATCCGCAGGATCTGCTGGCGCCCGAGACCGTCGGACGGTCGGCGGCGGAGAAGACACTGCGTCGCATGGGCTCCCGTCGGCCCGATACCGGGCGCCTGCCGGTGTTGTTCGATGCCACTGTGGCCAGTGGCCTTGTTGGCCATCTGATGAGTGCGATTGCCGGCGGCTCCCTTTACCGGCAAGCCTCCTTTCTCTGCGACCGCCTGGGCGAAGGGCTCTTCCCGGCCTGGTTCTCCCTTTTTGAGCGGCCCATGGAGAGGGGGGGCATGGCCAGTTCGCCCTTCGACAACGACGGGGTCCAGACCCGTGACAACGTCTTCATCGAGGATGGGCGGCTGGCCAGCTATATGCTCTCTGCCTATAGCGCGCGGCGGCTGGGCATGGAGACCACCGGCAACGCCGGCGGCGCCAGGAACCTGCGCATCAATGCTCCGCTGGAGTCACGCGACGAACTGCTGGCTCGCATGGGGCGCGGGGTGCTCGTCACCGAGCTGATGGGGCAGGGCGTCAACGGCGTCACCGGCGACTACTCCCGAGGGGCCGCCGGCTTCTGGGTAGAGAACGGTGAAATCCAGCACCCCGTGGAGGAGTTCACCATCGCCTCGAATCTGGAGGCGATGTTCAATGGGCTGGCCGCCGTGGGCAGCGATATCGACACCCGGGGAAGTATCCACTCAGGCAGCTGGCTGATCGATGAAATGACCCTCGCCGGCGGTTGAGGCGTGGGATCAGCAAAGCCACGGAGCGGGCAGGCCTTGGTGCCAGTGTGAAAGCGTTTCGAGGTGCCACCGAGAGTGGCGGGGTGCGCTTAGACATCCTCCTCGAAGCGGGCTTCGAACAGGGCCTCCAGTGCATCGAGTACCCGTTCGGCGTCCTCGCCCTCGGCGCTCACTGTCAGCTCCGTGCCGCATGGGGCGCCGAGCATCAGGAGCGACATGATATTACAGGCATCGGCGTCCTGTCCGCCCCGGCTGACGGTGACGCGCGCCTGGAAGGGTTGGCAGCACTGGACCAGCTTGGTGGCCGCTCGGGCATGCAGGCCACGCTTGTTGGTCAAGACGAGCTTGCGGCTGGCCACGCTTACGGCTCCTTGCATTCAGGCTTACCCTGCGCTTCCTGTGGTGAAGGTGAAACCGGTGTATGAATACCGAGCTCACGGTGGCGCAGGCGAACGTCGGGCTGCTGCTGGGCCAGGTGGTGTGCGAGCCGCTCGGCGAGGTAAACCGAGCGGTGCTGTCCACCGGTGCAGCCGATGGCGACGGTGAGGTAGCTTCGGTGGCTGCTGCGGTAGGCGGGGAGCCAGCGCTCCATCCAGCCGATGATGTCGTCAAGCATCTCGCCCACCAGGGGGTACTGCTCCAGAAAGGCGACGATACTGGGCTCGCGGCCTGTGGCGGATCGTAGACGCGGGTCCCAGTAAGGGTTTGGCAGGCAGCGAACGTCGAAGACGATGTCGGCATCCAGCGGCACGCCACCCTTGAAGCCGAAGGACTCCACGGTCAGGGTCAACTGGTCGGGCCGGTGGCTGGCGACTGATCGGTGATTCGGCCGCGCAGATCGTGGACCGACAGCCGGGAGGTATCGATGATCAGATCAGCCAGGTTGCGAATGTCGCTCAGGGTGTCGTCTTCCGACTCGATCGCCTCTCCCAGGGTCATGTCGCTGCCACGGGTCATCGGATGGCGTCGCCGCGTGGCGGAGTAGCGCTCGATCAGGATTTTCGCGTCCGTGGTGAGGTAAATCACCTGGCAATCGATCTTGCGCGAGCGAAGCTCCTCGAGTAGCCGAGGAAAGCGCTCCAGGGCGTGGGGCAGGTTGCGGGAGTCGATACTGACGGCAATGGAGGACTGGCCGGATGGGCCGCTGGGCAGTTCTTCCACCAGCGATCCCAGCAGCATCGCCGGAAAATTGTCGATGGCGTAGAACCCCAGGTCTTCGAGCGCCTGCAGTGCGATCGACTTGCCGGAGCCGGAACGGCCACTGATGATCACGAGCTGCATGCGGGTCTCCTGGTTGGCTGGCCGGGCGGCCCGGGGGAGTCAGGGTGGCGACTGTCGTCGAATTGCCTCGATGAGCCGCTCGTGGAGCTCACGCTGGCTATTGCTCTTGCGCAGTGCCATGCGCGTATCGACATCGTTCATGATGCTGGCCACCTGGCTGAGTAGTGCCAGGTGGGTATCGTCTGCCTCTTCCGGCACCAGCAGCACGAAGATCAGGTCGACCGGCTCTCCGTCGATGGCGTCGAAATCGATGGGCTCTGCCAGCTTGAGGAAGGCTGCGACCGGACTCTGGCAGTGGGGGCTTCTGGCATGGGGTATGGCCACCCCATTGCCGATGCCCGTGCTGCCCAGGCGCTCTCTGCCGATGAGGCGGGAAAAGACTTCCTGGCTGTCGAGGCTCGGCGTGTTCTGGGCGATGAAGGTGCTGAAGAACTCCAGCACCCGTTTTTTGCTGCCGCCGGGCACGCCGAAGAGGGCGCGCTCCGGGGGCAGGATGGTTTCCAGTGTCATGGCAATCAGCGAATGCCGGCGCCCTGGGCGCGGGCCTGGGCCTTTTCCTTGTGCTTGACCAGTTGACGGTCGAGCTTGTCAGTCAGTGCGTCAATAGCGGCGTACATGTCGGGATCGGTGGCTTCGGCATGAAGGTCTGCGCCAGCGGCATGCAGGGTGCAGGCGGCCAGTTGACGCTCTTTCTCTACCGAAAGCGTGACCTGGACATTGGTTATGTTGTCGTAGTGGCGCTGCACGCGGGTCAGTTTTTCGCTGACGTAGTCACGCAGGGCATCGGTCAGTTCCACATGGTGGCCGGTAATATTGACTTGCATGACAGGCTCCTTCGTCCTTCGAGTGGTGGCTCGATTGTAACCTT
>NZ_AZQX01000173.1:0-5070 GCF_000568385.1 Halomonas sp. BC04 | reverse complement strand
TGGAAAATTCCAACCACAGATCATGAGTCACAGCTTGAAACAGATCAGTATGATACCAGTGATGCAATATACACAATCGCTGAAGACGCTAAAGGAAATATCCTCGGTTGTTCCAGGCTCATCCCAACCATCAAGCCTTATCTACTGGCGGAAAAGTTCAGTTTTCTATGCTCGGAAACTTTGCCAAGCACCTGTTTTACTTGGGAAATATCCAGGTTTGCAGGTGAGTCGTATGAGAGCAATGACTTGCCCATAGAGATTTTCAAACGCTCTTTAAGATACGCATGGGATAACGGAGCAAAATCAGTTGTAGCAGTCACCACAGTTGAGATGGAAAGGTATTTCAAGTGGAAGGAAGTGCCTACTAGAAGGATGGGGATTCCAGTTTGCAAAAATAGAATCAATCTCATTGCCTTGGAATTTCCAAATCAAAATAATAATAATGTTTCTGTTGTGGTCAGGGGTGGGTTGCACGTTGGGTCACCAGGAGGTGAACGCGTTAAGTTAAATGCAGGATAGTGTGACTTGTATCAGAATCAGTCACCGGCGCTATCTACCACGCTACTAGCAGCAGTCCTATAACGATGCACCCGCCTTCGGATTTCGCATGTCTCCTCCCCTGCGATTGAATAACTCTCCTACATCCTAGACACGAGCCAGCGCCACTACATCGAACGGCTCAATAGGCTTGAACACCCCCGTCTTGGTCATTTTTCTCCGCAGCTCGAAGCGCTCCAGGGTGGCAGGTGGCTCGATGTCGGCCAGGGCCAAGAAGTTGATCTCTCGCCACTGAGGCTTGGTGACCAGGACACTGTAGAGGTAGCTTTCGGTGGGCTGCCCGGTACCGGCGTCGAGCGCCGGCATGTAGGCCGATACCAGCGCCACCTGGACGGTCGGAAGGCGATGGAATATCTCACCGAGCACCCGCATCGCCACGCCATGTGCGTAGTCGCGATAGAGCATGCGACGCCGAGTGGCGGCGACTTTCTTGACGGAAACCTTCGCCTGCTTGGCGGCCAGGTTGTACTCCACGTCCGGGAAGGCATCCTCTACGGGTAGCTCGATGTCGATAGCGATGGTGCTGGCATCATCACCGAGATCGAAGCTCACGTTCGTCTCCCTCGGCCACGGGATTTCCCCCAGGTGTTCCTCAAGGACATTGGCCATGGCATCGAGGTCCGTCAGCACTAATTCGGTCTCTTGCTCGCGCCGCTGCCGTTCCTGCTCGTTGAAAGCTCGCGCCGCCTCTTCCCATTCGCTGAAGGCGCGTACGTATTGTTCAGTCCGCCGCTCGTTCTGTTCTTCTAGTCGACGCCCCGCCGGGGGCCAGATACGGCTCCACAGCGTCGGCTGGAGGCGAGGCCTGCGCTGAGCCTCAGGCTCGGGGAATCCTCGTCCCTGAAACACTGGCTTGTCTTGTGGGGGCAGCGTATCAATGTGCACTGTGGCCAGCGCCGACAGATCGGCGTTCAGCCGATCACACGCCTGTTGGAGCATATCGCGCATGCCCTCTCCAGCGTACTTACGCAGGATACGGAGCTCCGTCTCATCATATGGCTGGCCCTCGTCGTCGGTGATCACGACCTCGCCGCTCTCATTAACGCGGACACGCGCCACCGCCGAGCCCCCAGACTTGAGCTGCTGCTCAAGTGCCTTGCCCGGAGAGGGTGCCCCTGCCTGGGCGCTGGTTGCACCCCGGCCTCCGCGCTTGTTGAGCTTCTCACGGTAGGCGAGGCCGGTACCCGGCAGTCCCACGTTGCTATAAACACCGCGACGCCCCACGCTTATCTTTGCGCCACGAGGGCCGATGGAGGCCCCGATCCCGCTTTTGCTGAGGTTCAGGCTAATGCCCGGGGCGATACGGATGCGCCGATGAAATCGAAGTGCCATTCCCCGCTCCCTGTCTTGTTACCCGTTATTATCGTTTTCAGCCTGGTCCCGACGTCTCTGCATGGCATCGCTGAAGGCTGCCGCCAGGATGCCGGTCGGCATGGCGATCATGCCGATACCAACGATGGCGGTCAGGCCGGCAAAAAGCTGCCCAGCCGCGGTTATCGGCGTTACGTCCCCGTATCCCACGGTCGTGAGTGTGGCGACGCTCCACCAGAGCGCTCGGGGGATGCTCCCGAAGGCTTCGGGCTGATGGCTGGCTTCCAGCACATAGATCACGCTGCTGGTGACGATCAGCAACGCCACCGCCACCATCAGGCTCACCGTGAGTTCGTAGCGCCGCCCGCGCACCGCCTGATAGAGATCACCGATCGCGTTGGAGAAGCGCCCCAGGCGCGCGAGCCTGAGTAACCGGATCAGCTTGAGCAGACGCAAGGCGAAGGCGTTGACCGCCCCCATGGTCAGGAAGAACGGCAGAATCGCCAGAAGGTCGATGATCGCCCATGGGCTGACCATAAAGCGCAGGCGCCCAGCCAGCCCTCGATAGCGAGGATCTTCGCCGGCCGCGATCACACGCGCGACGTACTCGACCAGGAAGGCCAGCGCCAGTGCAGCCTCGGCGGTGACGAAGGCGCTGGGCGCCAGCGCTCGGACCAGCGGCTCCGTCTCCAGAATGGTCAGTGCCGTGGCGAGGATGATCAGCACGGCTATCAAGCGGTTGGTGATCGATAGCCCAGGGGAGTCACGAGCGGTGGGCTCGAGCATCAGGTAAAGGCGACGTCGCCAACCCTCATAGGGGTTGGCCTTCTGGCTATCCTGGCTGTGCCATTTCCTTTCATGGCATCTCTCTTTGTGTGGCAGGGAAGCGCCCCGGCCAAGGATGGCCACTCCTCTTTGTTCGTCTACACTCCTTTCATGTGCGATAGATTCTCCCAGTTCAGGGCCTTTCCTCGACTCGCTAAGCGCCAGCGCCTGGCGATGCCCGATGCCGACCTGCTGCCTCGCTACAATATCCCGCGGGCACGTGGATCACTGGGTTCCGGCAGGTCGCCCACAATACCCAGCCTGAGCAGCTCAAGTTGTGGTGGGGCTATTGCCCTGCCTGGGCGAAGTGGGTCCTTGGGGCGGCCTGGAACCCGTTCTCTGTGTTGTGCTGGGCTTCCTCGATCCAACCGTCGATCTCTGTGGCTGGGCGTCGTGCTCTTGAGCCACTTCGGCCTTTTTCCCGGCCGGCGAGCAAGTCGCTGACGAGGTTGGTATTGAGGTCATAGGCGCGGCTGAACTCGGAGATGCTGATGCCGCGTTGGTCAAGGGCTTCACAGGCCTGATCACGGGTTAAGGGCATTGTGGTAACCTGTGTGTGTTCGTGTGGGATACGATCATGCCATTATCCAAACGGATATCTACCTAGGGTTGGGGATGCTCAATTGGGAAATTTCGGCGAGCGGCTTCGGCAAGAGCGTGTCCAATTGGATATGCCTCAAGAAGCGTTTGGTGAGGCAGGCGGGGTCAAGAAGGTCGCTCAGTCCAACTATGAAACGGGCAAACGGCATCCTGACTCACAGTACCTTGAGCGTGTCTCTCGCCTCGGCGTGGATATCCAGTATGTCGTCACTGCCATCTGTTCGGATAATGGCCAGGCGGCGTCTGGCCCTGTTGCTTCCCGCATCGATAGCGGTGACGTGTCTTACCGAATAGGATCGCAGCCAGGCGGAGGGCTTTTACCGGTGAGGATGTACGACATCAAAGCGGCGGCCGGCGATGGCCGCACCCTAGAGGGTGGGCCGGTCGAGAGCGTTGTCTACTTCGAGACCGATGCCTTGCATTCGATGGGGCTGGCTCCCGCCGAAGTGGTGGGCGTGAAGGTTCCCGGCGATAGCATGGGCAGCACCCTTGAGGACGGCGACCGTGTGTTGGTCGATCGCAGCCAGCGCAAGCTCGATGGTGTGTTCCTGGTCCGCATTGGCGACGAGCGGCCGGATCAAGCGGCTAGCGGGTTGCCGGCGGGGGCTACATGTTGATCAGTGACAATACGCACTACCCACCAGAGCTTCTGACACCACAGCAGATGGCGAAGGTGGAAATTATCGTAAGGTGCGAAGTGCGGATTGGGCGGATTTCTTAAATAGAATAAGCTGAGGGGGTTCTATGGGCGAAGATGTCCAGGGAAATTTTGGCTTTCCCAACTTTACCGATGAGCGTATCGAAGCTGCGGAGAAACAAATTCTTAGCTTACGCCGAAGGCATGACTACGATATAAGAGAATATCCTGTAGGGGTGATTTACGATAAGTATAGAAACGAAGTTGGGCCAGGGATAGCTGAGCTGTTCGTCCCTGACTACCAACGTGACCATGTCTGGCTTCCTAAGCAAAAAAGTCGATTCATTGAGTCTGTCCTTCTTGACCTCCCTATTCCCTATATCTATGTTTCTGACGTTACGGAGGAGGAACATTCGGGGCTTCTTGAGATCGTTGATGGGTCCCAGCGTGTCAGGACGATTGTCGAATTCATTGAGGATGGATTTTCTTTGACTGGCCTTGAGATACTGAAACTGCTAGAAGGCTTCAAGTTCTCAGATCTTCCCAAGTCCAGGCAGCTGCGGTTTAAGCGGAAAACTTTGCGGACCATTGAGCTCTTAGAATCTGATGAAGAGTCACGTCGTGAGCTTTTTGATCGTTTGAATACAGGTGGGTCTAAACTCAATTATGCTGAGCAGCGTAGAGGTTCTATAGGTGGCCCTTTCCTAGAAATGGTGCAAGAATTAGCAGGGGAAGCATGGTTTCAGGAGCTTTGCCCTGTAGGCCAGGCTAGGCAGAGGCGTAAGGAGTATGAAGAGCTTGTATTAAGGTTTTTTGCTTTTTCCGACAACTATCTAGGGTTTGATCATAGCGTAAACGAATTTCTTGATGAATACCTGAAGGAAAAGAATGAAAGCTTCGATAAGGAAAAATATATAGAGAGATTCAGAGAGGTCATGGAGTTTGTAAAAACTCATTTTCCGTATGGCTTTAGAAAGAACGCAAAAAACACTTCTGTCCCAAGGATTAGATTTGAAGCCATATCAGTTGGCACTTACCTGGCGCTATGTGAAAATCCAGACCTCGTCCCAGATAGCATGGAGTGGCTGTATAGCAATGAATTTAAAGTCATTACCAGCTCGGATGCTAGCAACTCACGG
>NZ_AZQX01000172.1:0-45691 GCF_000568385.1 Halomonas sp. BC04 | reverse complement strand
CGATTGAAAGGTCCTTGCATGGGTGCGGCTCCTTCAGGCAGCGCCGGCTTCGCTGCGTCCCTGCAGATTACGGTGCAGGATGGAGTGGAACTCCTCGGCGAAGTCTTCGTACTTGCCCAACAACCGGCTCGACTCGGAGGAGAGGCGATTGTAGAAGATGACGGCGGGGATAGCCGCGAACAGGCCCATGGCCGTCGCGATCAGGGCCTCGGCAATCCAGGGGGCAACCGTGGTGAGCGTAGCCTGCTGAGTCAGCGAGAGCGCCTGGAAAGATCCCATGATGCCCCATACGGTGCCGAACAGGCCTATATAGGGGCTGGCCGAGGCGACAGTGGCCAGGAACACCAGGTGCAGGGAAAGTCGTTCCTCTTCCCGGGACCAGGCGACCCGCATGCTGCGCTGAACGCCATCGAGGATAGCGTCGGGGCTCTTGGTCTTCGCCATCAGGCGGTTGAACTCGCGGAATCCCGCGCGAAAGACCTGTTCGGCGCCCTGGGTCTCCTGCTCGGAGGGCGTTTCGCGATACAGCTCGTTGAGGTCGACACCGGACCAGAAGCGTTCCTCGAACAACTGATGGGCGTGGCGAGCGCGGCGCATGACGAAAGTGCGCTGGAAAATCACGACCCAGGAGAGGATCGAGCCGATCACCAGGATCAGCATGACCAACTGCACCACGGTGCTGGCGCTCATGATCAGGTGTGGAATTGACATCGAGTCGTTCACAGGCATCCTCGTCGAACTTTCAGTTAACCGTTGAGAGCCGCGGCAATTGCCGACGGCCATGGCGTGGGCTTGAGTCGGGCAGCGTCCAGGCAAGCGATGTCGACCCTGGCTTCACACAAGGGTTCCCCGTTACGGGTTACCGTTTGCAGAAAGCTTGCACGACAGTGGCCTGCCGAATGAATGGCGGCTGTGGCTTCCAGGGCGTCGTCCATGAGTGCGGGCTTGGCATAGCGACACTCGAGACGATGCACCACCAGTTGAATACCGGTTTCCAGCAGCTCGCTCTGGGTGAAGCCGTGATGGCGTAGCCACTCACTGCGAGCCCGCTCCATATACTTGAGATAATTGACGTAATAGACGATACCGCCGGTATCGGTATCCTCCATGTAGACCCGTACCGGGAGACGAAACTCGGTCACGGCCGTACCTCTCCAGCGGCATCCAGGGCCTGCTCATGGGGCGACAGCCCGAAGTGCTGCCATGCCTGACGGGTGACCACCCTGCCCCTGGCGGTGCGCATCATCAGACCCTGCTGGATCAGATAGGGTTCGATGACGTCCTCGATGGTGTCGCGCTCCTCACCGATGGCGGCCGCCAGGGAGTCGACCCCTACCGGGCCGCCGTCGAACTTCTCTATCATCGCCAGCAGCAGTCGGCGATCCATGTGGTCGAGGCCATGATGGTCCACATGCAGCATGTTCAGCGCCTGGTCGGCGATGTCAGCATTCACCCGGCCGCTGGCTCGAACCTGGGCAAAGTCGCGAACGCGACGCAGCAGGCGATTGGCGATACGCGGCGTGCCCCGGGAGCGGCGCGCTACCTCGGTGGCCCCCTCGCGGTCGGTCTCCACCCCCAGCAGTCGCGCCGAGCGGGTGACGATCTCTGTGAGCTCCTGGATATCGTAGAACTCAAGGCGCTGGACGATGCCGAAACGGTCCCGCAGCGGAGAGGTCAGCAGGCCAGCGCGAGTGGTCGCGCCCACCAGGGTGAAGCGAGGCAGGTCCAGCTTGATGGAGCGTGCCGCCGGCCCCTCACCGATGACGATATCCAACTGGAAATCCTCCATGGCGGGATAGAGAATCTCTTCCACCACGGGTGACAGGCGGTGGATTTCGTCGATGAAGAGCACGTCACCCGGCTGCAGGTTGGTGAGCATCGCTGCAAGATCGCCGGCACGCTCCAGCACCGGGCCGGAAGTGGACTTCATGCCCACTCCCATTTCGGCCGCAATGATATTGGCCAGCGTCGTCTTGCCCAGTCCCGGCGGGCCGAACACCAGGGTGTGGTCCAGGCTTTCGTCACGCCCACGGGCAGCGGTAATGAAGATCTCCAGTTGCTCGCGGACCCTGGGCTGGCCGATGTACTCGGCCAGGCGCTTGGGGCGGATCGCATAGTCGACGCGAGCCTCACCGTCGTGCTCGCCGGCGGCGATCAGTCGATCATTGTCAATCATGCCAGCCCCTCGCGCTCATGGGATTCATCCTGCCAGGCGACGGGTCAGGGCCGCCTTGATCATGGCCTCGGTAGAGAGGCCCTCGTCCAGGCCCGACAACATCTTTGCCGCTTCCGCGGGCTTGTAGCCCAGGCTCACCAGAGCCGCTTCGGCATCGACCAGGGGATCCTGTCGGCGTGAGGCTTCGGCGCCACCCAATCCGGCCTCCACCATGTCGGCGGGCTGCTCCCAGTGGGGGAAACGGTCACGCATCTCGATGATCAGGCGTTCGGCGGTCTTCTTGCCCACGCCCGGCAGTCGCGTCAGGGACTTGACGTCGTCATCCATGACACAGCGGATGAAGCCGTCTCATCCATGCCGGAGAGGATCGCCAGGGCCAGCTTGGGACCGATGCCGTTGACCTTGATCAGGGCGCGAAACAGTGACCGCTCCTGCTCGCGGGCAAAGCCGAAGAGCAGGTGCGCGTCCTCACGCACGGTAAGGTGAGTGAACAGGGAAACCGCCTCCCCGATGCCTGGTAGCGCCACCAGCGTGGTCATGGAGGCTTCCAGTTCATAGCCGATACCGGCCACGTCCACTACCAGCCAGGGCGGCTGCTTATCGAGCAGGGTTCCACGCAGGCGTCCGATCATGGGCTTCGCTATACCGATCCTGAATGTAACAAGGCACTTAGGCTCTGTCCGAAAACTGGCTGCACTCGACCATACGGCGTTAAAACTCGGCTCAAAGTACTCATTTACACCGCGTAAACTCCGTCTTTTCGCCGACTTTTGCCTTGTCTGGCCTTCGCTCGCCGACTTTTCAGACAAAGCCTATGGCCACCATGGCGCCACTATACTGGTCGCTCAAGCGGCTGACTAGCCCAGCTTCAAACAGCGTTCGAAAATTGTTTCAAGCCGCAACAACGCGTGAATCAAGGTTGGTAATCTCGCCAGGAGCTTCCCCGGCGATGGGTGCGATGTCCGCCAAAGCTGCCGGTCGTCATCAGCCCGGAACGCGCGTGGGCGTGGGTCAGCGCAATGGCCAGCGCATCGGCGGCGTCGGCCTGCGGCGCCCCATCCAGCCCGAGGATGGCAACCACCATATGCTGGACCTGGGCCTTGCTGGCACTACCCGTGCCGGTGACCGCCTGCTTGATCTGGCGCGGGCCATATTCGCTGACGGGCAAGCCATGGTTGGCGGCGCAGACGATGGCGGTGCCCCGGGCCTGCCCGAGCTTGAGTGCCGAGTCGGCGTTCTTCGACATGAATACCTGCTCGATGGCGAACTCGCCGGGCTTATGCATTGCAATCAGTTCGCTGATGCCGGCATAGGCCTGTGCGAGCCGCTGGGCCAGATCGTCGCCCTGCAGGCGGATACAACCGCTGGCCACATAGCGGGGCGTCGGCCCACTAAGGTCGAGCACGCCGTAGCCGGTAATTCGCGACCCGGGATCGATGCCCAGGATCATCATGTACAACGCCCCGGAGCCGTCTGTTGGCGGCTGATGTCGGCCCATTCGTTGTGCCCGGCCATGCCGTGTCTCCTCACATGCTCTCGCTGTCGAGATGCCTAGGAGCCTGTCGGATTTGACCGATCGTCGCAGTAGATCAGCGTTAAGTCCGACAGGCTCCTAATATGACACCGGCGCCATAGGGCGCCGGTGAACAGGGTGGCTACTCTGTCGCCGCTTACTCGTTGCCGGTCTCGGCCCTGGCCTTCTGGCGCAGGCGAATGTTGAGATCCTTGAGCTGGTCGGCGGAAACCTCCCCCGGGGCGTCGGTCAACAGACAGCCGGCGCTCTGGGTCTTGGGGAAGGCGATCACTTCGCGAATGGTACGCGCGCCGGCCATCAGCATCACCAGGCGGTCGAGGCCAAAGGCGAGGCCGCCATGGGGTGGCGCGCCATAGTGCAGGGCATCGAGCAGGAAGCCGAACTTCTCACGGGCCTCCTCTGCGCCGATGCCGAGAATCTCGAACACGGTGCTCTGCATGGCCTGGTCGTGAATACGGATGGAGCCGCCGCCCAGCTCTGTGCCGTTGAGCACCATGTCGTAGGCTCGCGACAAGGCTCCAGCGGGGTTGGCCTTGAGCTCCTCGGGGCTACACGAGGGCGAGGTGAACGGGTGGTGCAGCGGGCTTAGGCGACCGTTGTCGTCGGACTCGAACATGGGGAAATCGACCACCCACAGCGGTGCCCAGGCCTGGGTATAGAGGTTGAGGTCCTCTCCCAGCTTCACGCGCAGCGCACCCAGCGCCTCGTTGACGACGCGGGCCTTGTCGGCACCGAAGAAGATGATGTCGCCATCTTCGGCGCCGACCCGGTCCAGCAGCTCCTCGATCACGTTCTCCATGAACTTGACGATGGGTGACTGCAGGCCTTCGATGCCCTTGGAGCGGTCGTTGACCTTGATCCAGGCAAGTCCCTTGGCGCCGTAGATGCCGACGAACCGGGTGTACTCGTCGATGACCTTGCGCGACATGCCACCGCCGCCAGGTACCTTGAGCGCGGCCACGCGGCCATCATCGGCGCTGGCCGGGCCGGAGAAGACCTGGAAATCCACTTGCTGCATCAGGTCATCGACGTCGACCAGCATCAGCGGGATGCGCAGGTCCGGCTTGTCGGAGCCGAAGCGGTGCATGGCGTCGGCCCACGTCATGCGGGGAAACTCGGGCAGCTCGAGGTCCAGTACTTCCTGGAAGAGCTGGCGAATCATCGCCTCGCTGATCCCCATGATGTCGTCCTCGCTGACAAAGGACGCCTCGAGGTCGATCTGGGTGAATTCCGGTTGGCGGTCGGCGCGCAGGTCCTCGTCACGGAAACACTTGGCGATCTGGTAGTAGCGGTCGAAGCCCGCCACCATCAGTAGCTGCTTGAACAACTGGGGAGACTGAGGCAATGCAAAGAAGCTGCCGGGGTGGGTGCGACTGGGCACCAGGTAGTCACGGGCACCCTCGGGTGTGGCACGGGTCAGGACCGGGGTCTCGATATCGAGGAAGCCCTGTCCTTCAAGGAAAGCACGCACGTTATGGGAAATCCGTGAGCGGAGACGCAGCTTCTCGATCATCTCGGGGCGGCGCAGGTCGATGTAGCGGTGCTTGAGACGCACCTCCTCACCCACCCGGCCATGCTCGTCGAGCTGGAACGGCGGCGTGGCAGCAGTATTGAGCACCTCGACTTCCTTGGCCAGTACCTCGATCAGCCCGGTGGGCATCTTGGGGTTCTGGGTTCCCTCAGGGCGCAGCCTGACACGGCCGGTAATTCGCAGGACGAACTCGCTCCGTGCTCGGTCGGCAGTGGCGAAGGCCTCGGCGGTATCGGGGTCGACCACTACCTGAGCAATGCCATCGCGATCGCGCAGGTCGAGGAAGATGACACCCCCGTGGTCACGGCGGCGATGTACCCAGCCGCACAGGCTGACCGTCTGGTCCACCAGGGTTTCGTTCAGCTGGCCGCAATAATGGCTGCGCATGTCGTATCCTGTTCTCTAGCGTTATCGAAAGGGTTGGTCGCAATGGGCGCGGGCTCAGGCCGCGGCACCATCCTTGGCGGGTGGTTTTGACTCACCGGCCTTGGTAGATGGTTTTGTCTCGCTGCCGGTGCTGCCGGTGTCACCGGCGATGTTCTTCTTGCTGCCGGACTTGAAGTCGGTCTCGTACCAGCCACCACCGGCCAGCCGGAAGCCCGCGGCGGAAACCAGGCGAGTGAGCTCGGGAGTCTCGCAGGCGGGGCAATCCGTCAGGGGAGCGGCACTGAGCTTCTGCAGCTTTTCCAGACGGTGGCCGCAGGCCTTGCACTGATATTCATAGATGGGCATGGTTCAATTCACTCCTGATTCAACAGCGCGCAACCTCCGGCAATATTGGGTCGTGCGAGGGACTTTCCAAGCCTGCCGTGAAAGCCGGACATTATAGCCTGCCATGCCAGGCCTGTCCCAGCCCTGGCATGGCGGACCAACATAAAGGCGGACTTACTAAAGGAATCTTCCATGAAAGCCGTGATACTGGATGCCGCGAGTCTGGGTGCCGATATCGACCTGTCGCCGATCCGCGAGCGGGTCGATCAACTCGATGTTCATGAGCATACCGCTCCCGAGCAGATTCTCGAGCGACTCGAGGGTGCAGAAATCGCCATCGTCAACAAGGTGGTGCTGGATGGGGCCACGCTCGATGCCCTGCCCTCGCTTCGGGCAATCTGCCTACTGGCTACCGGCATGAACAATATCGATATCCCGGCTGCAGGCCGGCTGGGCATCGAAGTGCGCAATGTCACCGCCTACGGCACGGCCAGCGTGGCACAGCATACGCTGATGCTGATTCTTGCGCTGGCCAATCGCCTGCCGCTCTACCAACGCGATGTGGCAGCCGGACGCTGGAACGTCAGCCCCTTCTTCTGTCTCATGGACCACGGTACGCTGCAGCTCGAGGGCAAGCATCTTGTCATCGTGGGCCAGGGTGAGTTGGGTGGCCGCGTTGCCGCTCTGGCGGAGGCCTTCGGCATGCGGGTAAGCTTTGCCGCCAGGCCTGGCAATGAAGCCAATGACCCACGCCCCGCCCTTGCCAGGCTGGCCACCGAGGCGGACGTGATCTCACTGCACTGCCCCCTGAACGATGCCACCCGCCACCTGTTCGATGCCTCCCTGCTGGCCACGCTCAAGCCGAGTGCACTGCTGGTAAACTGTGCAAGGGGCGGGATCATCGACGAGCTGGCGGCGCTTGAGGCGTTGCGCGAAGGAAAGCTCGGTGGTCTTGGCGTTGACGTGCTTCCGGTGGAGCCGCCCCGGGACGGACATCTGCTGCTCGATGCCCTGGAGGAGTCGCTGAACCTGATCGTCACGCCGCACAATGCCTGGATCACGCCGGAGGCACGTCAGCGTATCGTGTCGCTGACGGCGGAGAACCTGCGGGATATTACAGCGAGCTGAAATCGAGGGTGCCATGCTGCACAACTTTGGATCGATCAATCTTGATCACGTCTACCGCGTTCCGCATCTGGTTCACCCTGGCGAGACCCTTGCCAGCCGCGCCTACCAGGTAGGGCTCGGTGGCAAGGGAGCCAATCAGTCCCTGGCCATGGCCCTTGCCGGCGGCCGGGTCAGCCACTGGGGGCGGCTGGGGCGACAGGATGCCTGGGCGCGGGATCGCCTGGCCGATGCCGGGGTTGACGTCACCCACGTCGAGCTGGTCGACGAACCCAGTGGCCATGCCATCATCCAGGTTGACGATCACGGCGAGAACGCCATTATCCTGTTTCCCGGCGCCAATCACGGCTTTGCTCCATCGCAGCTCGTTAACCTCGTGGCCTCGGCCAAACCCGGGGAGTGGTTGCTGGCACAGAACGAGTGCAATGCACTGCCGGAGCTCTTTGCGATCGCTCGCGATCGGGGACTGAACATTGCCTTCAACCCGGCACCCATGACGGATGATGGGGCTCGACTGCCGCTGGATACCTGCCAGTTGCTGTTCGTCAACCGTGTCGAGGCCGCGGGCCTGGTTGGCTTGCCCGAGTCATCCGATGCCCAAGCCCTGCTCGAGGGCCTGCAACAGCGCCTGCCCGACACCGAGACGGTACTGACGCTCGGCGGCGCTGGCGCCTGGTATCAGTCGGGGGGCACCCAAATCTATCAGCCGGCCCTGCCGGTCAAACCAGTGGATACCACCGGTGCTGGCGATACCTTCATCGGCTATTTCATGGCCGCTCGGCAGGAAGGCACAACGGTGGCGGGCTGCCTCGAACTGGCCGCCCATGCAGCGGCGCTTTGTGTCCAGCAGTCAGGTGCGGCCGAAAGCATTCCTCGGCGGGCCGGCGTCGACCAGGCGCTGAGCCAGTTCCATGCGCCCTCCTCTTCCTGAATGACCTGATGCGTTCACTTCACCTAGAGAAAGGAGTCCACGTGCCTCATTCCATCATCTTCGATACCGACCCCGGGGTCGATGACGCCCAGGCCATCGCCATTGCCCTGCGCCACCCCGAGATTGAGCTGCTCGGCTTGACCACGACCTACGGCAACGTGGACGTGGAGACCGCCACCCACAATGCCCTGCTGCTGAGCGAACTGGCCGGCCGCGACGATGTGCCGGTTGCCCAGGGGGCCGCCGGTCCCATGGTCAAGCCGCGTCACCCGGCACCGGCTCATATCCATGGTGCCAACGGCCTGGGCAATATCGAGCTGCCCGACGTCAAGGGGAAAAAGGACCCGCGCAGCGCCGCGCAGTTCATCGTCGACACCGTCGATGCCCGCCCCGGAGAGGTGACCCTGGTAGCGGTCGGGCCGGTAGGCAATCTTGCCGCAGCGCTGCAGCTCGACCCGGCACTCACCGATAAGGTCAAGCGAGTGGTGATCATGGGCGGATCGATACGCGAGGGGGGCAATGTCACGCCGGTCGCGGAAGCCAACATGTTCAACGATCCCCATGCCGCCCAGCGCGTTCTCACCGCCGGCTGGCCATTGACCCTGGTTGGGCTCGATGTCACCCATCGCTGTGTTCTGACGCCATCGCACATGGCACGCATCAAGGCAGGCCAGGGCAAGCTGGGCGAGGTGCTTGCGGGCAGCTATGCGTTCTACCGGGACTTCTACCGGGAGTTTCTCGGCATCGATGGCTGCTGCCCCCATGACAGCTGCGCCCTCGCCTGGCTGTTACGCCCGGAGCTGTTCACCACAGCGCCGGGGCACCTGGCAGTGGTGACCGAAGGCGTGGCCGAGGGACAAACCATTTTCGCGCCGGAGGGACGCGGCTTCATCCAGGAGCGCTGGTCGCAGACACCGTTGGTCGAGGTCTGTCTCGAGACGGATGGCGATGCGTGGTGGAGTGGATTACCGCCACGCTGGCCTGACTGACTACTACAGTGTGACGAAATTGTCCGGGTCCCTGGGTTCGAGTGACTCGAGCTCCACGTGGGTGACCCGGGCATTCGGTGGGCCTTGCCAGAGCCAGGTCGCCACCTTGTTGACCGCCTCTCCCTCGCCGCACAGCATTACCTCCACCTGACCGTCAGGCAGGTTCTTGGCGTAGCCGGTCACTCCGTGCTGGAGCGCCTGATCCTGCACTGCCTTGCGGTACCACACTCCCTGAACCTTCCCTGCCACCACCGCCTTCACACAGCGCTTGTTCATGGCACCTCCTCCCTGCGAAACATCGTTCCCTCGTTCTACCATCCCCGGCACCGGACGACCAGCCGGTCGTCGAAAAGGCAAGTCGGCACAGTTCCACGACCATTGGACGGTACCGGTTCTCGGCGCCGCGGGAATGCTCTAATCTTTCAGGATAGGGAACCTGTCGTTGCCACAAGCGACGACAGCCCCTTCAACGGCCCTGATCGGGCCAGCAACATCACAACAAAGCATCCTCACAAGGGAGAAAAACCATGCAGGTCTTCGATCATCCCGAATTCGATCACCACCAGCAGATCGTCTTCGGCAGCGATGCGGCCAGCGGTCTGCGCGCCATCATCGCCATCCACGATACTCGCCGCGGCCCGGCCCTGGGCGGCCTGCGTATCTACCCCTACGCCAGTGAAGACGACGCCCTCACCGATGTATTGCGCCTCTCCCGTGGCATGAGCTACAAGTCGGCCCTCGCCGACCTGCCGCTGGGCGGCGGCAAGGCCGTGATCATAGCCGACCCGCGCCGGGACAAGACCCCGGCACTGCTGCGTGCCATGGGGCGGCTGGTCGACTCCCTGGGGGGGCGCTACATCACGGCGGAAGATTCCGGTACCAGCGAAGCCGACATGCGCCATATCCATGAAACCACGGCTCATGTCAGCGGTCTGGCCCGTCGCCCCGGTGAATCCGGCGACCCCTCTCCCTTTACCGCCCATGGCGTTTTCTGCGCACTGCAGAGTGCCATTTGTCATGGCCTGGGACGGGGCGATATGGATGGCCTTCGTGTCGCCATTCAGGGCGTCGGCCATGTCGGGGCGCACCTGGCGCGTCAGCTACACGCCGCAGGAGCCCGCCTGGTGCTGACCGATATCGACCAGGAGGCCCTGGAGCGGCTGGCCGAGGAGGTCGACGCGGCCATCACCACTCCGGCTGCGATATTCGATGCAGAGGTGGATGTCTTCGCACCCTGTGCCATGGGAGCGGTCCTGACCGCGGATGTGGCAAAGCGCCTGCGGGCAGGTGTGGTATGCGGTGCGGCCAACAATCAGCTGGCGACGCCGGACGTGGCCGATCTGCTGCATGGCCGGGGGATTCTCTATGCACCGGATTACGTCGCCAATGCCGGCGGCGTCATCGAGGTCGAGTACCAGCGTCACGAGAAGTATTCACGCAACGCCGTGATGGCCCATGTGGAGCGCATCACGGCGACCCTTGACGAGATATTCGAACGCGCCCGGCGTAGCGGCACCAGTCCGGCGACTATCGCCGACGAATTAGCCCGTGAACGGCTCCTGGCATAGCTGTTGAAATCGCTTTCGGCCTCGTTTCTGGCATAGTCTTCGGAGCCGGGCGGCCCAGACCGCCCGGCTCAGGTTTCCAGCAGCTCCCGCCTCACCAGTACGGCCCTGTTTCGTGGGATGATCTTCCGTCCCTGGGCCAGCAAGTGGCTGCGGACGAAGGCGGCGCCGAACAGCAGGATCAGCGAGCTATAATAGACCCACAGCAGGATCATGACCACCGAACCGGCGGCACCATAGGTGGAAGCCGTTGCCGTGTAGGCAAGGTAGGCGGCGATGCCGCTGCGCCCGATGGCAAACAGCAGCGCGGTGATCAAAGCCCCCAGCAGGACATCCTTCCAGCCCAGCACGACATCAGGCAACACCTTGAAGATCGTCGCAAAGAGCGCGGTAATGACCGCTAGCGTGATCAAGAATTCAACCGCCGTGGTCAAGGGCCCGACGAAGGGCACCAGGTCGTCGCCGGCCACCATCAGCGCACGAAGCATGACGCCGAATACCAGCGAGACCAGCAGGATGAAGCCAATAGCCAGCACCACGGCCAGCGACATCAGGCGTTTCTGCAGAAACAGCAACAATCCGTTGCGCCCGGGCTTGGCGGTCACCCCCCACATGGTATTGAGGGAGAACTGCATCTGGGCGAAAACGGTGGTGGCGCCAATCAGCAGTGCACCGACCCCGAGCAGTGTCGGCAACAGGCCGCTCTCCTCGATTCGCGATGCCGCCACGGCCTGTTCGACGGCGTTGGCCGCCTCTGCCCCAAGGACCCCTTCCAGCTGTGCCACGATCTGCCCCTGGGCCGCTTCTTCGCCAAACACCACGCCAATGACCGTGACCGCGATGATGATCGTCGGTGCCAATGAAAATAGGGTGTAGAAGGCCAGTGACCCGGCATAGCTGAAGGCATTGCGCTGCAGCCAGAGCTGGACGGAATCCTGAATCACTCCCCACCAGAACGTCACGATATGGGTCTGCACCTCGCCTCCTTGTGATCTGGGTACATCTCGAATGGCCCTGTCGGTCGTCCATTGCAGCGCTGCCTGACGCCCTCCATAATAGGCGGCCCCGAGCCGCCAGCGAAGGATTCGCCGATGTCCGCTTCCGACCATGATTTTGACTGTCTCGTATTCATCGGCCGCTTCCAACCCCCTCACCTTGGCCATCTGGCAGTCATCAACGAAGCACTGCGCCATGCCCGGCAGGTCATCGTGCTTGTTGGTTCCGCCTGGCAGGCCCGCTCACTGCGCAATCCCTGGCGATTCGAAGAGCGCCAGGCCCTGCTGCGCGGCTGTTTCGATGAGGAGGAAAATGCACGGCTCGAGATAGTGCCGTTGCTGGATGCGCTCTACAACAATGACGTCTGGGTGCGCGATGTCCAGCGCAAGGTACGTGACATTGCCGGGCACCACCATGCCCGGCTGCCACGTATCGGCCTGATTGGCGCAAGCCGCGGCCAGTCAAGCTACTATCTCTCCCTGTTTCCGCAATGGGAGTCGCTCAGTGTGCCCCTGGTCGAAGGGATATCCGCCAGCCAGATACGCGAACGCCTGTTCCGTTCCCGCTCCTCTACTGACGATTACCTGAGTACCGGCGCCACCCATGACCTGCCACCCCCTGTCTGTGCGGAACTTCGCCGCTTTGCCGGCAGTGACGCCCACCAGCAGTTGATGGAAGAGCAGCAACTGCTGGAGCAGTATCGCCAGGCCTGGGCTCAGGCGCCCTACCCGCCGGTCTTCGTCACCGTCAATGCCGTCGTGGTGCAGTCGGGCCATGTGCTGCTGGTGCGCCGCACTGCAGCACCCGGGAAGGGACTGCTGGCCCTGCCAGGGGGATTCATCAACCCCCATGAGCGCCTGCTCGACGCCTGCCTGAGAGAGCTGCGCGAAAGGGTCAGGCTGAAGGTGCCGGAACCGGTATTGAAGGGCTCCCTGCGGGGGCAGCGCCTGTTCGACGAGCCGCATCGCAGTTGGCGGGGGCGTACCCTGGCGGAAGCCTTCTACTTTGCCCTCAGGCCCGATCAGCAGTTGCCTCAGCTCAAGCCGGTCAAGGGCGGTGATCATGCCCGCTGGGTCCCCCTTGCCGAGCTGGAGCCCGACGGCCTCTTCGAAGACCACTTCTTCATCATCCAGAATTTTCTCGGGCTTCCAGCCGATTTCGGCGGGATGGTGACTGCTCCCCGCCCTAGCGGGCGAGGCTTCCCACTTCTCAGGCAGCTGCCGACGATGTGTCGGACTTACGCAAGCCTCGATGGGCAGAGACGGACAGCCCTTCCGCCTTCAAATTGATAATGCCTTGGTGCTTGATGTTCAGCGCCGCGTTGATGTCCCGGTCGTGGATCGCATGGCAGGCTGGGCACTCCCACGACCGGATGCTCAACGTCATGGCGTCCATCATCTTGTGCTGGCACACATGGCAGGTCTTGGAGCTGGCAAACCACGGGTCGATCTTGACCAGGTGTTTGCCCTGCTCCCTGGCCTTGTAATCCAGCTTGGTGATCAAGGCGTGCCAGGACGCATCGCCAATGTGCTTGGCGAGGCGGGCGTTTTTCATCATGTTGCGGACTTTCAGCGTCTCGACGATCACCGCTTGGTTGTCGTCAACGATCTGTCGAGAGAGTTTGTGCTGGAAGTCGTTGCGAGCATTTGCCAGCCGTTCGTGCGCCCTGGCCACCAGCAGCCGCGCCTTGGCGCGGCGCCGGCTGCCCTTCTGGCAGCGGGAGAGCGCCTTCTGCTTGCGCCGCAGGTTGGCGGCGGCCTGGCGAAGAAAGCGCGGGTTAGCGGTCTTGCGGCCGCGAGAGTCAATCAGCAGGTGCGTGAGGCCGGCGTCCAGCCCGACCACCGCCTCACCATCCAGCGACGACAGCGGGGCTGGCAATGCCTCCTCGGTTTCCACCAACAGGGATGCGTAATACTTGCCGGTAGTGGTGCGAGTGAGAGTGATGCTTTTCAGCTTGCCGGCCACCTGCCGGTGGACACGCGCCTTGATCGGCCCGAGCTTGGGAATCTTGATCCAGTCCTCACCGGCCTTGACGCCGACGCAGTGGTAGCTGGATTGCTTGCCTCGCTTGCTCTTGAAGCGTGGGTAGCCGGCTTTCTGCTTGGGGTCGAAGAAGCGCTGGAAGGCGTGATCGAGGTTGAGGCACGCCTGTTGGAGGGCGATTGAATCCGCTTCTTTCAGCCATCCATACTTTCGGGACTTCTTGGCCACCGGCAGCAGTTTCTTGATGTCGTGTTTCGCGCTCAGCGACTGGCCGTGGCATTTGTAGCGATGCGACATGATGCGAAGGCCCATGTTGTAGACGAACCGCACCGAGCCGAACTGGCGGTTCAAACATTCCGCCTGCTCGGCTGTGGGATAAAGGCGGATCTTGGTGGCTTTCAGCATGTCAGCGCTCACTGCTACAATGCCCATAGAATATGAGCTCAAGGGGCGTCGGTCAAATGAGTGTACAGCAAGGCTACCGTACAGGGCGTCACAGCATCACCCGCTTGGTCGTTCATCTCGTTTTCACGACGAAGTACCGTCGCAAGGTGTTCGACAGCCACATGATAGGGCAACTTCGTGAGGCGTTTGAATCGGCTTGCGAGAAGCTCGACTGCCGCATTCTTGAGTTCGACGGGGAAGAAGACCACGTTCACCTGCTCGTGGAATACCCACCCAAGCTTTCGATTAGCGTGCTGGTGAACAACTTGAAGTCCACGTCCTCCCGGCGGGTGCGCTACTTGAACACGCATATTCCGAGGCTGAGCAGAAGCACGGCGCTGTGGTCGCGTTCGTATTTCGCCTGCAGTGCTGGTGGGGCAACTATCGAGACACTCAAGGCTTATGTGCAAGGGCAGAGGACCCCCGAATAGAGCCGCTGCGCGCCTCCCGCTTGTATCCCCGCCCGAGTGGGCGGGGGTTTACGCGGATTTTGGCTAAAGAAAACCTCTCTCCCGCCGATACCCCTAGGTACCAACAGTAGTACCCAGGGCATGACGAAACAGCCTGCCCAGGCGCTCGATAAGCCCGCCATACATCCAAGAACAACAAGCATCCGGAAAGCCGGGCCATCACGCGCCGCTGGGCCATGTCGCGCTTCTGCAGACGGTCCGATTCGCTGTGCTGCTTCGTCGATAACACCTGGACCTGCATTAACTGCCACGTCCCAAGAGAGCCCCCTACACAATGAAGCGATTCACACGTCTATCACTCACGCAGAAGCTGCTGGGCGCGATCGGCCTGCCGTTACTGCTGGCATTCATCGCGCTGGGCCTGATCGTCAATACCCAGTTGAACAATGCCATCCCGCCAATGCTGGAAGACACCAGTGCCCGTCAGGTCGAAGCCCGGGCCAATGAAGTCGGCCGCTGGATCGAGGGTTACCGGACCCTGCTGTCCGGGCTTGCCAAGGACGAACGGCTCGCCGAATCGGTGCCCGTGGAAGCGCATCTCGACTGGCTGACCAGCCGTCATCCGGGCGATGCCACCATCGAATCGTTCTACTTCGCCGACGCCAGCGGCGATACCGTGACCCATACCGGCGCCAGGGCGGACATCTCCGGTCGCGGCTACTTCCAGGAGCTGGTCACCGATGGCACCACGGACCGGCTGCTGGCCGACCCGGTGCTCTCCCTGGTGAGCGGCCTGCCCACCGCGATAATTGCCGAGACGATCTTCGACGAGGCGGGAAACCGCGTCGGGCTGCTGGGCATCACCCTGTCGATGGAAGCCGTCTCTGAGATCACCTCCGCCATCGACGTGGGCGAAGGCAGCTACGGCTACATGGTCGACAGCAGCGGCATGGTCGTGGCCCATCCCGACCCCGACCTGCGCATGAACCTCAACGTCACCGAAGCCGACCAGGCCGGCTTCCAGGGTGCCAATGCACTGGGCCAGCGCATACTCTCCGGTGAAGCCGGCATCGGGCAGGTGGTGTCACCCTTCGGCGGCAACGTGACCATGGTCTGGAGCCCGATTCGGGGAACCGGGGGATGGGCGCTGGCGGCGGCCATTCCCAGCAATGTCTTTACCGCTGTCTCGACGAACCTGCTGTTCTCCCTGCTGATCGTGGGTGCGGTGATACTGCTGGTGCTGCTGGTCATCGTCGGTTTCTCGGCGCGCAAGGCACTGGCGCCGATCAAGCAGACCGCCCAGGCCATGGCCGATATCGCCCAGGGCAAGGGTGACCTGACCCGCCGGCTGACGACCCATAGCCAGGATGAGGTGGGGGAGCTCGCCGTACAGTTCAACGGCTTCGTCGAGCGCATGCAGCGAACCCTGCAGGAAGTACGCGGGAACGCCCGTACCGTCCTCGCCGGCGCCAGCGACATGGCCGACGGCACTCAGGAACTCTCCTCGCGCACCGAGCAGGCCGCCGCCAACCTGCAGGAAACCTCGGCATCCATGGAGGAGATTCACTCCACCGTCTCGCACACCGCCCAGGCATCCGAGCAGGCCAACGGGTTGGCCACCAATGCCGCCGGGGTTGCCGAGCGCGGCAATGAGGCCATGACCGAGATGCAGGCCAAGATGGCATCCATCGACGCGTCGGCCAACAAGATCAGCGATATCATCGGCTTGATCGACTCGATCGCCTTCCAGACCAACATCCTGGCGTTGAATGCTCGGTGGAAGCCGCCAGGGCCGGAGAACATGGCCGGGGCTTTGCCGTGGTCGCCCAGGAAGTCCGCAACCTCGCCAGCCGTTCAGCCGACGCGGCCAAGGATATTCGCGGCTGATCGATACCTCGGTGAAACACACCCAGGAGGGCAGCCAGATCGTCAAGGGCGCGGCGGAGCGCATGCAGGAGCTACGCCAGAGCGTGATCCAGGTCTCGGACGTGATCAGCGAGATCACCGCCGGTGCCCGTGAGCAGACGTCGGGGATCGAGCAGGTCAACACTGCCGTGGCGGAGATGGATACCATGACGCAGCAGAATGCCTCCATGGTTCACCAGAATGCCGGCCTCGCCGCCACCATGCGCGACAATGCCCGTCGCCTGGATGAGCTCATGTCGGAGTTCATCCTCGGAGAGGCGCGGCATACAGAGACCCGGCCCAGCCCGTCGATGAACCGCACGAGCCCCGCCCTGCCCTCGGCGGTAACCACCCCCTCGCAGCAGGCTGTGAAGCGAGCGCCCAAGCGCCAGCAGCCCGTGCGAGAGCTGGAAGAGGATTGGGAGACCTTTTAAGACCACCTCAGGCAAGAACAACTGAGCCAATCCGCTTCCAGGGAGGGAAGCGGAATACCAACAATGTCCTGTGCTGTTTCCTGTTTTCTCTTCTCCCCCCATCTCTCCCTGCTGCCCCTAGCTCTGCGCCAGCCTGACCAGGCTGCGGATCGCCTGCAAATCGTGTCGTAGCAGCAGCCGCTGGTCATCTTCCAGGCGCGCCAGATCGATCCATCCATCGGGAGTGGCATCCGCCTTGACGCTGGCCTGCTGCGCCGTCAACAGGATGGCCTGAAGTCGATCCAGGGCGGCGATAAGGCCACGGGCCTGAGTGGCTGTCAGCGCCTCCTCGAGCACCAGTGCGGGCAGGCGCAGCCGCGTATCGACGACACGCACGCCATGGCGGAGCGCAAGTAGCCGAACGGCGTTGACCAGCGGCAATACGCCCTGGAGCTTGAGATTGATGGCATTGTCGTGGGGGCTCCTTCACCATCCCCGGCAAGCCGCCCGAAACGGTCCAGCGCCACCGGTAGTTCCTTCAACAGCGACGCCATCTCATCGAGGAACAGACTCGAGCCTGGCATCAGGTGCTGTACGTGATCGCTCAAGGATTCGGCGAGGCCCACATCGCCATACACCGGATAGAAATCGAGCAGGATATTGCTCTGCTGGACTCGCTTGATGCGCCGGTCGCTGCTCCACAGCGTCAGCTGCTCACGCCATTCGGAAAGCCGCTTGCGCCACATCGGCCAGCGCGCCATGACGTGACCGCTACATAGCGGGATCCCGGCCTCATCCAGCCGTGCCGTGAAACGCTCGCCCAGTGACTGGAAGTACCCATCGATCTCGGTATGCCGTGCATCGGGGTAGTCGGCAATGATCATGGCGTTGTCCTGGTCAGGCCCCAGCAGACTCTCGTGGCGGGCACCGGAGCCCAGGATCAACACACAGAAGGCGACCGGGGGCGCTCCCCACCCCAGCCCCTGCATCTCGTTGAGCGAGAGCTGGATGGCCCGGCGGTAGAGCAGTTCGTTATGATCGCTGATCAGCTGGCTGATGCGCCAGGCGGGTATGTCGAGGCGCTGCAGCGCTTCGACCAGGCGCGCCTGCCAGGCGTAGGCGACCGCCAGGTCCGGGGCGGAGCCCAGTTCGACCAACGCATCACGCAGGGGGGCTAGCAGAGGGGGAAGCGTCTCGGGGTCAGGCAGAGTGTCGGCGGCAAAGAGTTCACGCCAGGGCGAGGCACGGTGCAGTAGGCGCATGGAGGCTCCCGGAATAGGCTACCCCCAGTCTACGACTGCACCGTGCTGTTTGCCCTTGTTCTAATGGATAAGAGCACTATCAGCGTGACTTGAACATCTCGTCGCCGACCTGATCGATATAGCGCTGAGCCTTGCTGACCATCAGCTGGTCACAGGCCTCCCGCCCGGGCACCATGTCGGAGCGCTCGAAGCGATGCTCGAGCATTTCGCCGTCAGCGCCCGGCTTGCGAATCCAGCCGCTCACGCGGCACTGGCCGCCCTGGTCGGCCGGCTCGGAAATGATCTGGTAGCCCTTGTATTCGACGGCCTCGGCGGCCGGCGCGTTTTTCGGGGTGTCGTCACCCGAGCCGAACAGGCCGGAGAACAGTTTCTTTAACATACAACCTCCCAAGACAGGAGCACCGGCCAAACCGGTGCCACCACAGGCATCCTTCCAGGGAACGCCTGATTTATGTTGCGAGCGAAGAGAGGTTGGCCGCCACCGGAGCACAGAACCGAGCGAAGCGACAAACATCCTCAGGATGGCTCCGGAGGAGCGAGAAACCGTAGGTTTCGAGTCAACCGGAGCCTATGCGGTACTAGGTGAGGATTTCGACCGGGCTCGCGCACGAGCACCGCTGGCGGCCAAGATATCGAGCGCAGCAATAAATCAGCGTTTCCTTAGTCCTGCTGGCGGCCCTTGCCAGCGGCTATGCGCAGCCGCAGGGCGTTGAGCTTGATGAAGCCCTCGGCATCCTTCTGGTCGTAGGCGCCGGCATCGTCCTCGAAGGTGGCGATGGATTCGTCGAACAGCGACTGCTCCGACTTGCGCCCCACTACGGTGGCACTCCCCTTGTAGAGCTTGATCCGCACGACACCGGAGACGTTCTTCTGGGTCTCGTCGATGGCGGCCTGGAGCATGCGACGCTCGGGGCTCCACCAGTAGCCGTTGTAGATCACCTTGGCATACTTGGGCATCAGCTCATCCTTGAGGTGAGCCTCTTCGCGATCCAGGGTGATCGACTCGATGGCGCGATGGGCCTTGAGCATGATGGTGCCGCCCGGCGTCTCGTAACAGCCGCGGGACTTCATGCCCACATAGCGGTTCTCGACGATATCGAGACGACCGATGCCGTTGTCGCCACCCAGCTTGTTGAGGGTCTCGAGCACCTCGTGGGGCTTCATGGCCTTGCCGTCGAGGGCGACGATGTCGCCGCGCTCATAGGTGAGCTCGACGTAGGTGGCTGGTCGGGCGCTGCCTCGGGGGAAACGCTCCACCGCCACATGTCCTCTTCCGCCTCGGCCCAGGGATCCTCGAGGATGCCGCCCTCGTAGGAGATGTGCAGCAGGTTGGCATCCATGGAGTAGGGCGACTTCTTCTTGCTCTTGGAGAAATCGACCGGGATGTCGTGCTGCTCGCAGTAGGCCATCAGCTTCTCGCGGGACGTGAGATCCCACTCGCGCCAAGGTGCGATCACCTTGACGCCGGGCTTGAGGGCGTAGGCACCCAGCTCGAAACGCACCTGGTCGTTGCCCTTGCCGGTGGCCCCATGGGAGATGGCGTCGGCGCCGGTCGCGTTGGCGATCTCGATCAGGCGCCGGGCGATCAACGGCCGCGCGATAGAAGTACCCAGCAGGTACTCGCCCTCGTAGATGGTATTGGCGCGGAACATCGGGTAGACATAGTCGCGAACGAACTCCTCGCGCAGGTCCTCGATGTAGATCTCCTTCACACCCAGGGCCTCAGCCTTGGTGCGTGCCGGCTCGACTTCCTCGCCTTGACCGATGTCGGCGGTAAAGGTCACGACCTCGCAGCTGTAGGTTTCCTGCAACCACTTGACGATGACGGATGTGTCCAGCCCGCCGGAATAGGCAAGCACGACCTTCTTGACATCGGACATTCGGGGCTCCTTTCTGGTAAGCGTCATAAGCCACCAAGTATAGCGTGGCTGTTGCCCGGCGAATACCGGCGGCGGGACGTGGGAGCGGCAAACTGCTAGACTTTCGCGGATTCGGCGGGGCCTGACCCCGACTTCTCTCGAGCCGACCAATAAGGAACACGATGCTCACGATAAGGAGAGGCGCATGAGTGAAGCGATCGCCCGCGAGCTGATGGCCCAGCGCTTCCGGAGCTTCCTGCCCGTAGTGGTAGACCTGGAAACCGGTGGCTTCAATGCCGAACGCGACGCCATACTCGAGATCGCCGCGGTGACGCTGACCATGGATCCGGAAGGCAACCTGATCCCGGACGCCACCTATGCGTTTCATGTGCAGCCCTTCACTGGCGCCAACGTGGAGCAGTCGGCGCTCGACTTTACCGGCATCAAGCTGGACGACCCGCTACGCCAGCGTGTCGCCCTCAGCGAATCCGAGGCCCTGGGTGAGATATTCAGGCCGGTGCGCAAGTCGATCAAGTCCCATGGCTGCACCCGGGCTGTGCTGGTGGGCCACAATGCCGCCTTCGACCACGGCTTCCTCAATGCCGCCGTCGCTCGCTGCGGGGTCAAGCGCAACCCCTTCCACCCCTTCTCCAGCTTCGATACCGCGACCCTGTCCGGCCTCATCTACGGCCAAACGGTACTGGCCCGGGCGTGTCGCGCCGCCGGCATCGCCTTCGACAATCAGGAGGCCCACTCGGCGCGCTACGACACCGAGCGTACCGCCGAGCTGTTCTGCGCCATCGTCAATCGCTACAAGGATCTCGGCGGCTGGGCCCTGGCTCAGCGGGAGCAGGGGCTGGAGGAGTTCTAGCAGGCTGCCGGAACGAGACGGGCCCGCGAGTTCATCTCGCGGGCCCGTCTCGACGATCTCGTCAGACCATACCAGCCAAGCTTCAGACCAAAGCTGCCAACCAGCGCGGGGATAGCCCGTGAAGCCGTGTTGCAAGTGATCAGGTTGCTCAGCGATCAGGCGTTGCCGCCCTGCTCCTCCTGCGCCTGGGCACGCGCCGCCGCTGCCTTGATCAGGGTCTCCAGCTCACCGTTCTGGTGCATCTCACCGACGATATCGCAACCGCCCACCAGTTCGCCTTCGACCCACAGCTGCGGGAAAGTCGGCCAGCTGGCATACTTCGGCAGTTCGGTACGGATATCCGGGTTGTCCAGGATATTGACGAAGGCGAAACGCTCGCCGCAGGCCATCAGGGCCTGGACGGTCTGGGCGGAGAAACCGCACTGGGGCAGCTGAGGGGTGCCCTTCATGTAGATCAGGATGGGGTTTTCACTGATCTGGCGCTGAATGGTCTCGAGGGTGGTGCTCATGTTCACTCCTGTTGGGTCAATGGTACTGACGGCGCCGCCAAATACCCGAGTACGACGCTCAGCCTTTGCTCATGGCCCTCATTCTACTGATGACGAGCGCATTGCGCATCCCCTGTGGGCTGGATAGGATGGGGGTTTTTTCGCGCGGAGAGATCGCCATGGCGACACGCCATTTCCTGACCCTGCTGGACCTGAGCCCGGAAGAGCTCCACTACCTGATCCAACGCGCCATCACGATCAAGAACCGCCTGCGCGCCCAGGGGCCGACCTATTCGCCCTTCACCAACCGTACCCTGGCGATGATTTTCGAGAAGTCCTCGACACGCACCCGGGTCTCCTTCGAGACCGCCATGGCGCAGTTCGGCGGCCATGCCCTCTTTCTTTCCCCGCGGGACACCCAGCTTGGCCGAGGCGAACCCATCGGCGATACCGCCCGGGTACTCGCCGAAATGGTCGATGCAGTCATGATCCGCACCTTTTCCCATGAAGGGTTGGAATCCTTCGCCGACGCCAGTTCGGTACCGGTGATCAATGCGCTGAGCGACGACTACCATCCGTGCCAGCTGCTGGCCGACGTGATGACCTGGACCGAGCTGCGCGGCAGCGTCAAGGGGCACACCGCCGTGTGGATCGGCGACGGCAACAACATGTGCCACTCCTGGATCAACGCCGCACGGCAGTTCGATTTCCAGCTCCGCATCTGCTGCCCCGAGGGCTACGAGCCGCGCCAGGACATTGTCGATGCCGCAGGCGATCGCGTCAGCATCCTCCACGATCCGCAGCAGGCTGTGGCCGATGCCCATCTGGTCACAACCGATGTCTGGGCCTCCATGGGCCAGGAGGAGGAGCAGGCCAAGCGTGAAGCGGACTTCGCCGGCTTTCAGGTCAGCGAGGCGCTCCTCGACCGCGCCCGCCAAGACGTGCTTTTCCTGCACTGCCTGCCGGCCCATCGTGGTGAAGAAATCAGCGAGACGCTGCTCGATGACCCCCGCAGCGTGGTATGGCAGGAGGCCGGCAATCGCCTGCATGCCCAGAAGGCCTTGATCGAGTTCCTGCTGCTGGGTCGGGTGGAAGGCTGACCGGTCCTGCCTGTGCCACCGGCTAGGAGCGGGTGGCACAGGCAGAGGATTCCAGCAACCTCGTCAGCTCATGGATGGGTAGCGGTCGGGAGTAGAGATAGCCCTGGTAGGCATGGCAGCCGTGGGCCTCTAGCCAGTCGCGATGCGCTTGGGTTTCCACACCCTCGGCAATGACCTCGAGCCCCAGGTTGCGCCCCAGGCTGATGATAGAGGCGGAAATTACCGCATTCGACGTATCCTCGAACAGGGTACGAACGAATGACTGGTCGATCTTCAGCTGGTGGAGCGGCAGGCGGTTGAGGTAGGAGAGGGAGGAGTAGCCGGTGCCGAAGTCATCCAGCGAAAAGCGCACTCCCATGGCCTGGACGCCGAGCATCGTCTCGCGGACCGCATCGGGCTCCTCCATGAAGAGCGTCTCGGTCAACTCCAGTTTCAACCGCTCCGGTCGTGCCCCGGTCATCTCGAGTATCGCTTCAAGGTTGGCCATGAAGTCCGGCTGCTGGAACTGCAGCGGGCTGATGTTGACCGCCATGGTCAGGCCCGCGGTTTCCGGCGCGCCGGCCCACCTTGCCAATTGTCGCACGCTGTCTCCAGCACCCAGCCGCCAATGGAAACGATCAGATAGCTCTCCTCGGCCACCGGGATGAAATCGCCCGGCGGAATCATGCCGTGCACCGGATGTTCCCAGCGCAGCAGCGCCTCGACCCCGGTCACCTGCGAATGGCCGTTTACCTGTAACTGGTAGAAAAGCCGCAGTTCTCCACGGCGAATGGCCTGGCGCAGGTCCGACTCGATCATGGCGCGCCGCACCGCCACCGCCTGCATCACGGGGTCGAAGAAGCGCAGCGTGTTGCGTCCCGCCTGCTTCGCCTGGTACATGGCCATCTCGGCCTGTTGCAGACACTCGTCCACTCGGCAGGTGCCATCGCCGAGCAGGGTGATGCCGATGCTGCCGGAGAGCAGGTGCCGATGGTCGCCCAACCAGCAGGGCTGTGTGAGCTTGCCCAACAGCCTGGTCGCCAGGCGTTCCGCCGTCTGGGACGCGCCGTCGATGGTCTCGCCCAGGCCTTCCGCCAGGATCACGAACTCGTCGCCCCCCAAGCGCGCCACCAGATCGGCATCACGGCTGACGGCCTGAATGCGTCTGGCCATGAGCTGCAGGAGCTCGTCACCCAGCTGATGGCCCAGGCTGTCATTGATATGCTTGAAGCCATCCAGGTCGATGAACAGCAGAGCGCCCTGCTGTTCGCTATGATGGGACGCCCCGAGTGCCTGCTCCAGCCTGTCGAGCATCATGCGCCGGTTTGGCAACCCGGTAAGCGGGTCGAAGAAGGCCAGCCGATGCGCCTCCTGCTCAGCCGCCTTACGGTGCGTCAGGTCGCTGATCGTCGCCACGTAGTGGGTGACTTCTCCCTGCGCATCTTTTACCGCACTGATGGTGACCCACTGGGGATAGGTATCGCCGTTCTTGCGCCGGTTCCAGACCTCACCCTGCCAGCTGCCCTCCGCATGGATGCTGCTCCACATCTCACGATAGAAATCGGCATTGTGGCGGCCAGAATTGAGCAGACGGGGATTCTCGCCCAGCACCTCCTCGGCACTGTAGCCGGTGATGTGCTCGAAGGTGGCATTGACCTTGCGAATGATCCCCTTGGCATCGGTGATGAACATGCCAAGGTGCGTCTCGAATGCCATGGCGGCGATGCGCAGTTCCGCCTGCAGGGAGTGGTTGATCTCCCGCAGCGCCTGTTCGCTGCACTGAAGCTCTGCTTCCGTGCGTGAAAGGCGCAGATAGTGGAGCAGGATCAGCAGGCCGAGTGCCGCCGTCAGCAGCCAGCCCAGGGTCAGTATCACCACCTGCTGATGCCAGGAGGCGAGCACGCTGCGTACGCTGTAGCCCACGACGACCACGATCGGCATGCCCTCGACTCGCCCGATACCGAAGATCCGGCTGTCCCCGGCCAGTGGCGAGCGAAGGGTAATGGCCCCACTTCGCTCACCGGCAATGAGCTCGGCTACCGCCGGGGCATCGATCTGCATGCCCAGCGCCTGTGTCATGGGCAGGTTCTCCAGATCCGGCCGCCGAGCGATCAGACGAAGATTGCCGTCGATAACGGCGATACTCTCGCCAGGATCGAGCGTCAGCCGCTGAAGGGCGTGGGTGATGAAATAGAGGTCCAGTCGTGCCGCCGCGACACCGAGGAAAAACCCGTCCGCATCGAACATGCGCCTCAGGTAGAGCATGCGATGATCGCCCGACTCCGGATTCCAGTAGCTATCGGAATGGCTTTGTTCATGGTCCTGAAGAAACCTGCGGATGAAGGCACGCTCCTCCAGGTCATGTCCGGGAAACCCGGGGTTCCCCATCGTATAGAGTGTCTCGCCGGTATGACTGATGATGCCGAGGGCATCCAGGAAAGGCAGGCTCTGCTGGCGCTGGGAGACCAGGGATTCAAAGGCCCTGGCGAAACGTTGATCGATACCGCCATCGATGGACAGGGCAAAGAGGTTGGCCAGGCCGCTCAGCGTGTTGTCGGTGCTGTTGAAGGTACCGGAAGCCCACTCGGCCATCAGTTCAGCCTGTGCCAGCACACGGCCCTGGGCAGCGTCCAGCTCGCGATCGTGGCGCTCCTTCAATGCCCAGACGATGGCAAGCAGCACAAGCACGACCGCCACGGTATAGATCATGGCGGCCTGAAGTGCCGACCAGCGCCCCTGCGGGCGCTTTTCCCGGGCAGGTATCATCGCTGGATAATCTGACTGAGCGTTTTTTCCAGCGTCATCTCGCACTCAACTCCTGCTTGAGCAGGAGTTCCACGCGACGGTTCATGGCCCGGCCCTCAGCGGTATCGTTGCTCTCCAGCGGGCGCGTCTCCGCATAACCCACCGCACGTAGCCGCTCGATACCGACGCCCAGTTCGGCGAGGTAGCGCAGGACCGCGATGGCCCGCGCCGACGAGAGCTCCCAGTTGGAGGGGAAGCGTGCCGTCGCGATGGGAATGCTGTCGGTATGCCCCTCCACCGACACGTCGCCTTCGAAGGCTCCCAGCACCTCACGCAGGCTGCCCAGCACTTCACGCCCCTGTGCGGTCAGGTCGGCCTGACCGCTGGAGAACAGCAAATTGTCGTCGATACGCAGCGTGATGCCCTGCTGCCCCTCGGCAACGCTGACGCCCTCGATATCGAGCCCCGGGAAGCGCGGCTGCAAGCCTCATGGCGCGGCTTGAGCCCGGAGCCCGCCACCATGCGCGCCGCCGCCTCGGCCTGCGGCGTGATGAATGCAGCGCTTTCGCCGCCGTGCCGGCTGCCCTGAATGGCAATGCCGTTGCCGGCCAGCGAGAGCAGTAATACGAAGAGCGTGATGAGCAGCGTGAGGACATCCAGATAGCTCATCAGCCAGCCATCACTGTCGCCCTCCAGCGCGGGAGGGTCGAGCATGTCGCGCATGCCACGATCAAGCATTCTGCCCCTTCCCTGCCGCCGGCCCATTGTCCGCCCCACGCGAACGATCGGACACGACGGGATCGCGGATCTCGTCGTGATAATTGGCCACGAAGGAGTTGAGGGTCTCCTCGATAAAGGAGGGCAGGCGCCGCTTGGTGATCAACGAAATCCCCTCGAAGACCATGTTCATGGCGATCAGGCGCTCCTCGGTGCGTCGCTCGAGCTTCACCGCAATGGGCTTGAACACAAGGTTGGCCAGCAGGATGCCGTAGAATGTCGTAAGCAGGGCGATGGCCATCCGCGGGCCGATGACGTGAAGGTCGCCGGCCTCCATGACTTCCAGCATGTTGACCAGCCCTACCAGGGTCCCGATCATGCCGAAGGCCGGTGCATAAGTGGCCATGGTACGAAATATCTGCGCCTCGGCATGTTCACGGGCCTTAAGGCGAGCGATACGCCAGCGCAGCAGATCGAAGATCTCGTCTTCCTTGGTATTGGCAATCACCAGTTGGATGCCGGTACGCAGGAAGGGGTTGCGCGCCTTCTCCAGAGCCTCCTCGACAGCACGGACATCGCCCTTGAACCACAGCCGCGAGATATCGACCAGCTCCTTGATATCATCCCGGGTATAGGTGTTCTCACGCCGAAACACCAGCCCCACCAGGCGCACGACCCTGAGGACTTCCTTCAGCGGATAGCTGATGAAGGTGGCCGCCATGGTGCCGGCCAGTACGATGGCAAGTCCGGGAAGGTTAAGAAAACTCTGCGGCGACTCGGCGGTGAAGAAGAGTACGCTGACCAGCAGAATGACGCTGGCGAACATACCGATGATGGTTGAAGGGTTCATGCAGGCTCCTGAAGGGGCTTCGAGTCTAGGGCATCAATCGGCAGATGGTGCCGAAACTTGAGGTACGATCTGAGCTGAATTCGGCCGTACTTGATGTATGTCAAAAATTCTCAGGCTCTTCTCAATTGTACTGAATGAGCCAAGGGTGGAAGCCGGGCTCAAGTTTTGATCGCTGCTGCCGATGAAGCGGGTAACGGGAAATCCGTGCCCGACAGCCAACAGAGATGACAGGAGTATCCATGCACCAATGCGCCGAAAAGGAAGGCCGCTGCATCATCTGCGAGGGACCGCTCCCGTTCGAATTCACCATGGCCTTCCAGCCCATCGTCGATCTTGCGATCGCCCGCGTCACCACCCATGAAGCTCTGGTCCGCGGCCCCGCCGGCGAGTCGGCCTATAGCATCCTGTCCCAGGTCACTCCCGATCTGCTCTACCGCTTCGACCAGTCTTGCCGCGTCAAGGCGATCGAGCTGGCCAGCCAACTGGGCATGACCGAAGACCTGTCGATCAACTTCCTGCCCAATGCCGTTTACGAACCCTCCGCCTGCATCCAGGCCACCCTGGCCATCGCCAACAAGGTGGGCTGGCCGACCGACCGCCTGATCTTCGAGATCACCGAGACCGAGAAGGTCAGCAGCCAGGCACATCTCCATGGCATCATCGAAGCTTATCGCAGCATGGGATTTACCACTGCCCTGGACGACTTCGGCAATGGCTTCGCCAACCTCGACCTGCTCACCGACCTGCGCCCGGACCGTCTCAAGATCGACAGAGTCCTGGTGGATGGCTGCGACAGCGACCCACGCCGACAGGCAATCCTCAAGGCCATCGTCGGGCTCGGCAGCACCCTGGGTATCGGCCTCATCGCCGAAGGCGTGGAAACCCGTGAAGAGGCCCTGTGGCTGGGCCGCAACGGATTGACGCATCAACAAGGCTTCTACTATGCCCGCCCCAGCCTGGCGAGCCTGGTTACCGGCCTGGAACCCCGGCTCGACACCCTGAGACAGGCACTTTAGCGGGGGCACAATAGCCTCGATCGGTCGAATACGCGCAGAACGTCGCATCATGACAACATCCTGAGTGAGATGTCGCTCAGCAGGGAGCCCAGCAGCATGCCAGAGCAAGCGGATTTCAATCCTTGCACCATTGCCCTCCACCCGATCCATGACGGGGATCACGCCCATGTGGCGGATCGCCTGGTCTATCGACAAAACGGCATGGCAGAGTCCGACGACACCATGGCTGCCACTGCCAGGGCACTTTCCAGCGCGGTCTATGAACTGGGCGATGCCGGCCTGCTGGCGGAACGGACACTTTTCGTCGACCTGCCCATGGTATGGCTCGACCGCCCGGAGCTGCTTCCCACCCCGGCCCCGCGCATGGCCATCGGCATCGCCGATATCCCGGAGGTCGATGACAGGCTGCTCGAGCGCCTGGACGACATGCGGGAACGGGGCTATCGCATCGTTCTCCCCGCCAGCCTGGTGATGCAGCATCTCGAGGCGCTCCTGCCCAGGACCGACATCATTCTGGTGACGACACCCCAGGAGCTCGATGCCAAGACCCGCGAACGGCTCCCTGCGCGCAGTATCAAGCTGTTGGTGGAAAACATCGAGGATCGTGAAGAACTCGAGCGTTATCGCGAGATTGGCTGCGCCTACTTCAACGGGCATTATCTGGCTCGCCCCAGCTTCATCGCCTCCCCCCCTCGGGGAAGACACGGCAACCGCGCCGCGCAGATACGCCTGATTCGCGCATTGTACGAGGACGATAGCGACATTCATCGGCTCCAGGAGCTTGTGGTACAGATACCTCACCTTCACGTGGCCGTACTGCGGCGTGCCAACTCGAACTACTACAACCGCGGCGGCAAGGAGATCGATCTGCACCGGGCGATGCAGGTGCTCGGCCTGATCGAACTGAGGCGACTCATCCTGACGCTGACACTCGCCAGCCTCCAGCCTTCATCGCGGATCATCCTGCGCATGGCGCTGATTCGTGCCTTCATGTGCCGCAACCTATCGGCCCCCTTCCCCACCCTGGATGCCGAGGACGCCTTTACCACCGGCCTCTTCTCGATGATGGACGCCCTCCTTGAGGAGGACCGCGACACCCTGCTTGCGCAGTTGCCGCTCAACCCGCACATCATCAGTGCCGTCAAGGACCGTGCGGGACCCCTCGGCGCGGTGCTGACACTCTGTGAGAACCATGAGCGTCAGGTCGAGGAAGCCATCAACGACATGCCGGCGGACCAGCTCCACAGCTGCTACATGGCCGCCCTGGCCAGCGCACGAGCCTTGATGAACAACCTTTGATGCCAGGTCGTCAACGACGCAAGGCCGGCTACGCTTCCTGCTCGCCCAGCCGGCTGCGAAGTCGGCTGACCGCCTGGCTGTGGAGTTGGCAGACCCGCGACTCGGTCACGCCCATCACGACACCGATCTCCTTGAGGTTCAGCTCTTCCTGGTAGTAGAGCGCCATCAACAGCTTTTCCCGCTCAGGCAACGCCTCGATTCCCGCCACCAGTTGCTGACGCTTCTCCTGGTCGATCAATTGCTTGTAGGGCGTATCCACGGTGGTGTCGGCAACACCGGGCTCCACACCCTCCGCCAGCAACGCCTCGAAGGGCAGCAAATGCCCGCTGTTGGTATCGTTCAACAACTGGCGATAGGTCGACAGATCCATGTCGAGCTCAGCGGCAATCTCCGTCTCCTCGGCGTGTCGCCCGAGCTGCTGCTCCAGCCGTCTGACGGCTTCATCGACCGCCCTGGCATTGCGTCTCACGCTGCGGGGCAGCCAGTCCCGGCTTCTCAACTCATCCAGCATGGCGCCACGAATGCGCTGGCTGGCAAAGGTGGCGAAACTGGCTCCCTGGGAGGAATCGAAACGCCCCATGGCTTCCAGCAGCCCGACCGTACCCGCCTGGATCAGGTCATCCAGCTCGATACTCGCCGGAAGACGCACCTGCAGGGAGAGCGCCTGACGCCTGACCAGCGGAAGATACTCCGCCAGCATGTCCCCCTGCTCTATCTTGCCTCGTGCTGTGTACATACGCTTGCTCTCGTGGCTGCCAGCCCATTTCAAAGGGTTCTGATTTGCTCAACAGGTTTCGCTTGCTTCAGTGCCGTCAACTATTGCAACGCCCACTATCCCGTCGCCTATCGCCATACGAAGCCGTAGAAGCGCGCTCTGGTTCATGATGGTTCACGATGACCTGCAGCCCCTGCAACGTCATGGCCCGCTGTCCGCGATCCTGCAGCGCAAACTGGAAGTAGAGTGCAGAGTCAGCCGGTATTCCGGCGAATGCCTCGGTGTGCCCCCGCGGCCCTGCCAGCGCCACACAGCCACCGGCGTGGCAGAGACGGGCATTTACTTCGACACCAGGCGGGGGCTGGAACTGCCAGCTTACCCGCCCCATGACCTGGTCACGGGCCAACGCGACCGTGGGCGGCGCCATGTCTGCGGACTGGACCTGTCGGTCCGACATGACCACCTGTACGGCTGGGGCACTGGCAACCCAACTGCCCGATGCCTGTACCAGGGTGGCCATGAGCATGCCTCCCAGCCCCAGCACCAGCCTCTTCCACGACCGCAGCATCGGCTTCATCTTGCCAATACCAGCAGCTCGATCCCCAGGTAACTCGCCGCGGCATGACGCAGATTGCTCAGCAGACCTTGTCGTCCTACCCCCGGGGGATGGACCAGGAGCATCCGCTGTGGCCCTCCGTGTTCGGCAACCTGTTTCAGCACTCGATAGGCGCGACGGAACGCCTCCTGATCGGCATCCACCCAGAGCGCCCAGCGCGACTGCTCGTTGGCAAGCACCGGCAGGTGTGGACTTCCCGCAGGCAGTGCCACCACCCGCCAGGCATGGGGATTGCCCACCCACTCGCGACCCTCATCGGCCCAGGACTCGAAGAGCTCCTTCACCCTGCCGGTATGATGCGCGCCGGTGCCGGGAAGCCCCAGCACCATCAGTGTCATCTCCCTTTCCGGGCCGCCTGCCGGCCGCGGGGCCGTGGAAGGCCGAGCCGGGCCGGGTGGTCTCGAGGGAACACTGGGCTGCGCACCTCCCAGGGTCACCAGCATCTCGGCAACATGATCGGGACATGCCTCCCGGGAGGGTCTTGGCGTGGTGGTCGCCCACTTGCGTAGCCCGGCGGCCTGGTCCATACCCATCTAGCCTGCCTCCCTTTCACCGAGACCCAGATGCCGAATGGCATCTCGTACCATGAACAGTTGCGCAAGGGATTCCAGCAGCGCCACGTCGCGGCGGCGCTGCCTTCCTCCAGCCAGGCCCAGCAGTTCGGCTCGCAGGTCCATGGCCGCCTCGTCCTCGGCCAGGTCCAGGTGCGCCGCAACCGTCGCCAGCCCGCTTGCCATCAGCAGGCGAACATCGGGCCGTACCTCGCCCAGCTCGGCGGGGGCCAGCCGCTGCCAGGCCCGCCGGGTCAGCTGAGGCAGCGCGTCACCCTGGAGCTGCGCCAGCAGCAGCGACTGAAGGTCACGCCCCAGCCGGGCCGGCGCTACCCAGTAGCGCTTCGCCAGGACGCGCCCGCTCTCCGTATCACGCACCGCACCGAGCCAGGCTCGTGCCGAAATCGGCTGACTCACGCCTTTCCCCGCCTTGAGCGTCACGGCCACCGGCAGGCTCGAAAGCTGATGCGCGCCGCGCCYCCGCGGAAACGACAGGCCACATCCCCCAGCGGCTCGGCCAGCTCACCCAATGCCGACAACGGCTGACGCTCACCGGCATGCTCGACACGCTGGCTGCCACGCACCTGGCTGCACCAGGTCAACGCCTTTCCCTCCAGCCATTCCGCCGCTTCGCCGTCGGGTAGTCCATGAAGAAGATGCACGCTGACCGCCAAGCGTTGCAACGTATCAGCCAGCCGCGCCTGCTGCCCCGGCACCTGGCGGTGCTGAAGCAGCGGCAACGCCAACCAGGCACCCTCCGGTCGATGGCGACATCCGGCATTGACCAGCGCTCGCCCTTGACGCGACGACGCTCGCTCCACAGCATGCCCAACGCCTGTTCGGGTCCCGGGTACATTGCCAGCAGTGTCTCCAGCCGCTGCTGCTGGACGACCTCCGGCAGGCCGAGCAGATCCCACACCGCCTCCAGTTGCTGGAACCCGGCCAGCCGTTGTCGCAACGCCAGCAGCGTGCTTGAGAGGCGGCGCCCCTGCCCCAGCAGGCTGGGGGAGCGCGGCGCGTCCACGGCGCCCTGACGGGATGTGGATTGCGCCATGGCAACGCGGGTCTCCAGGGCACGGTCAATCAGAGCCGGCACATCGGCCACCGACATGTCCTCCGGCACACGCTGCCCATGGGAAACGAACAACAGCCGCAGGCCATGGCGCATGACGATATCCAGGACCGGTGCCAGGCGACCGGCCTCATCCTGCTTGGTAATGATGCAGTCGCCGAGCTCGGCGCCCGCTGCCTGGGCCGCCTGCCGATAACGGATCACGACCTCTTCCAGCGTCTCCGGCTGGCTGGCGGCATTGAGCAGCAGCACCAGTCTTACCGGGGCATCGCCGCCCCGCAGGTGTGCCACCTGCTCGATGACACGATGGTCGCGCTGACTCATGCCCACCGTATCGATGATCACCCAGGACTTGCCGCGCATGCGCTCGAGCAGGTCGGAGACCGGCTGATCGGCATTGAGCGCATACATGGGGACATCCAGCAGGCGCGAGTAGATACGCAGCTGCTCGTGGGCACCGATACGAAAGCTGTCGGTAGTCACCAGGGCGACCGGGCGGGTACCGTGGCGCATCACGTAGCGTGCGGCCAGCTTGGCCGTGGTGGTGGTCTTGCCGATTCCCGTCGGCCCGATCAGGGCCACGATACCGTTGTGATCCAGAAAAGCGGCCTCGTCGTCGAGGCCCTCCAGACGGTTCACCAGCTGGCGGTGCAGCCAGCTCATGGCTCGCTCGTCCATGTCATGGTTGGCCAGCTCTTCCGGCAGGGCCGAGACCACCTCACTGGCCAGTTCCTGACGAAACCCGGCTTCCAGCAACAGCTGCAGCAACCGTTCACGGAGCCCGCCGGCCGCGCCTTGGGGCTCCTGCTCGCGGGAGAGCAGGGCCCGCATGTCGCGCAACTCCTCGAGCAGCCTTGCACTCATGGCCTCGAAGGCGCTCGATGCCTCCTGGCCCGCAGGCGGCACAGGCGTTTTCGCCTGTACGCGTCTTTCGGGATCGTCGCTGCCGCCCGGCGCCGCCGACTCGGCCATGGCCAGAATCTCGACGCCATCATCGACCCGCCGATTGGCCAGGATGAGGGCCTCGTCCCCCAGCGTCTCGCGCACCTGGCGCATGGCATCCCGGCTGTTGACGCCTGTAAATCGCATGACACTCATCGCTTATCGACCTCCCACCAGCGTCGTGACGCGCAGTGTCCTATCATCGGGAATCTCCGCCTGTGACATGACCACGAGATGACGCAGCCGGCGACGCAGGAAGCGGGACAGCAGCGGTCGCAAACTGTGCTGAACCACCATGACGGGGGGCTCCCCGCTCGCCTCATGGCGAGTCAATGCCAGCTCCGCCTGACTCATCAGCGTCTCCGCCAGCCCCGGCTCCAGAGCACCATTACCATTCATTGCCTGCATCAGTACCTGCTCGAGCTGTGCCTCCAGGCCAATGACATTGAGCGTGTCCTGACCCGGGAACCACTGCTGGGTGATCGACCGGCCCAGGGCGATTCTCACCAGGGCGGTCAGCTCATTGGCATCCTGCTGCTGGGGTGCATACTCTGCCAAGGTGTCGAGGATAGTTCGCATGTCGCGAATCGAAACGTCCTCTTCCAGCAGATTCTGCAGGATGCGCTGCAGCGTCGTCAGGTTGATCGCCTTGGGCACCACGTCCTCGACCAGGGACTTCTGCTCCTCGCCCAGCTTGTCGAGGAGCTTCTGGACTTCCTGGCGGCCCAGCATCTCGGCAGCGTGACGATGCAACAGGTGGTTAAGGTGCGTCGCCACCACGGTGCCCGCGTCCACCACCGTATACCCATAGACCTGCGCATGCTCGCGCTGGCTGGAATCGATCCAGACTGCCGGCAAGCCGAAGGCCGGATCTTCGGTGGGAGTGCCTTGCAGCTGCCCCGTCACCTGGCCTGGGTCGATGGCCAGCCACTGTCCCGGAAACGCCTCGGCCCGGCCAATCTCGGCACCCTTGAGGGTGATCACGTAGGTATTGGCGCCCAACTCAAGATTGTCGCGTATATGAACGACCGACGGGAGGAAACCCACCTCCTGCGCAAATTTCTTGCGCACACTCTTTATGCGGCCCAACAGTTCACCCGCTTGACGCTGATCGACCAGCGGGATCAGCCGGTGCCCCACTTCGAGGCCCAGGGTATCGACCAGCTGCACGTCGTCCCAACTCGCCTCGGGGGCCTCGGGGGCTGGTGGCGGTTCGGCGCTGATCTCCTGCTCGACCAGGCGCTGCTCCGACTGGCGGATCAGCATCCAGGCCAGGCCCGCCAGCAGGCCGGTGAAGAGGAGGAAGACCATGTTGGGCATCCCCGGGACCATCCCGAGCAGGCCCATGACCACCGCGGCCAGTATCAGCACCTGTGGGTTGACGAACAGCTGGCTGATCATCTGCTGGCCCACGTCCTCCTCGGTGTTGACCCGCGACACGGTCACGCCTGCAGCCGTCGAGATCACCAGCGCCGGAATCTGTGCCACGAGACCATCGCCGATGGTCATCAGCGTGTAGGTCCTGGCCGCATCGCCGAAGCCCATGCCGTGCTGGAGCATGCCGATCAGCAGCCCGCCGATGATATTGACCACCATGATCACCAGGCCGGCCATGGCGTCGCCACGCACGAACTTGCTGGCACCATCCATGGAACCGTAGAAATCGGCTTCCTGGGCCACTTCGCCACGCCGCTTCCGGGCGTCCTCCTCGCCGATCAGCCCCGCATTGAGGTCGGCGTCAATGGCCATCTGCTTCCCGGGCATCGCGTCGAGCATGAAGCGGGCGCCCACCTCGGCAATACGACCGGCGCCCTTGGTGATGACCATGAAATTGATGATGACGAGGATCAGGAAGACCACCAGGCCGACGGCGAAATTCCCCCCCACCAGGAAGGAACCGAAGGCCTCGATCACCTTGCCGGCGGAATCGCCGCCCTGGTGCCCCTCCATCAGGATGACACGGGTGGAGGCCACATTGAGCGACAGCCGCAGCAGGGTGGTAAACAGCAGCACCGCGGGAAAGGCGGCGAAGTCCAGCGGTTTCTGGGTGAACATGCTGACCAGCAACACCATGATGGCCAGCGCAATGTTGAACGTGAACAGCATGTCCAGCGCAAAGGGCGGCAGCGGCAGGATCATCATGGCCAGGATCATGAGGATCAGGATCGGCCCTGCCAGCAGCTTCATGCGCACGTCGCCCATCCATTCGCGGCGACCGATAAAATGACTAAGGGATTTCATTCGCGCCCCCCGGTCGGCTCATTGCGCTGTGATGCATGTCGATCAGCCTCGTCGTTGTCACCGGGTACGGCCAGTTCAGGCGGTATGGGTAGATCCTCAGGCGTAGGTGGCACATCTCCCCCCTCAAGTGACACATGCTTGAGACGAAAGGCCCAGGCCAGCACCTCCGCCACCGCGGTATACAGGTTCAGCGGGATCTCCCTGTCGAGATCCACGTGGTGATACAAAGCCCGGGCCAGCGGCGGAGCCGCGAGTAGCGGAACGCCGGCCTCCTGACCCACTTCCCGGATACGCGCCGCCACCATGTCGGCGCCCTTGGCCACGACCCGGGGTGCGCCCATCTGCTTCTCGTCGTACTGCAGCGCCACCGCATAGTGCGTGGGGTTGGTGATGATGACGTCCGCCTCGGGCACCTTGCTCATCATCCGCCCGCGTGCCATCGCCTGCTGCTGGGAGCGGATACGTGCCTTGACGTGCGGGTCGCCCTCGGACTCCTTGTGCTCACGCTTGACCTCCTCCTTGGACATGCGCAGCTTCTTGGCATGGCTATACAGCTGATAGGGCACGTCGATCAGGATGACCACCAGCAGCGTCAGCACCATCAGGCCACAGGCCTGGGCTGCCATCATCAGGCACGCGCCAGGGCCTGGGTGGTGGGCTGATCGAGCAGCGAGAGGTACTCCCCACGATTGAAGTAAAGGTACGCCATGCCGACACCACCGATCAGCGTCGACTTGGCAATCGCCTTGAACAGCTCGACCAGCGCCTGCACGCCGAACATCCGCTTCAAGCCCTTGAACAGGTTCAGCTTCGACAGCTGTGGCTTGAGCGACTTGGCGGATATCAGCCAGCCACCCAGCAGTGCCGGCGCCACCATGGCAATCAAGCACAGCAGCAGGAACAGCGGTAGCATCGTCCACAGCGTGCGCTGCCCCAGGTTCAGCACGTTGACCAGCATGGGGCCGGTTTCGAAGGCCTGCTTACGCTCGAAGAGGAAGGCCTGCTCCATCACCAGACCCAGCTGGTCATAGAGCATGGCGCCCATGGACCACATGCCCACCACGCCGCCCAGCAGCAGCATGAACGTGGTCAATTCGCGGGATCGGGCAACCTGCCCCTCCTCGCGCGACTTCTCGAGTCGGCGAGGCGTAGCCTCTTCGGTCTTTTCCTGATCACTGCTCTGGTCAGCCATGGCATCCGGACATTCGTGTGCACGCTGGCCATTGTGGGGGCTTCAGGGGATGGGTAATACGCCAAAAAGCGCCGATGATCGTGGTCTTATCGACCATGACCTTCGGCGCAGAAGCGCTATCGGAAGAAATATAAGCGGGAGGAGGCGCCAGGAGGCTGTCGGATATGACCGACCTCGCAGTCGATCAGCGTTAGGTCCGACAGGCTCCTAGAAGCCCAGCTGATCGAGCAGGTCGTCGACCTGGTCCTGGTCGGTGACGATATCGGCACTCGGTTTTATCTGGGGACCATTGAGCAGGCTCTCCTCACGCTTGCGATCGTTCTCCCACTGATCGTTGGCCTTCTGCTGCATGGTCTCCCGTGCCATGTTCTCGGGAACGGCGTCGATGAGCACCTGCACCAGCTGGTGCTCGATCTCGCGAATCACGTCCATCATCTTCTTGATGACCTGGCCCGTCAGATCCTGGAAGTCCTGGGCCATCATGATCTCGAGCAGCTCCTTCTGGGTTGCCTGGGTCTTGTCAGGCACGCCGGACAGGTAGGAGCGGGTCTCGTTGACCAGTTCGCGCGCCTCATCGAGCTCCTTGGGCTCGGCAAACCACTCTGCCCAGCGCTTGTCCAGCGCCTCGGCATCATCGCTGAGCGAGTCCTGGATTGGCTGCGCCCTGTCGATGGCATTCAGCGCCCGCTCGGCGGCCTGCTCGGTCATGGTCGCCACATAGCTGAGTCGATCCCGGGCGTCGGGTATGGCTTCCGCGGCCTTCTCGATCTCCTTGTCCAAGCCCAGCTCGCGCATGCTCTCTCTGAGCATGCGCGTCAGTTGACCAATACGCTGCACCAGGTCTTCACCGGCGGCGCTGGACGGCTGCGCCTCACCGGGCTGCTCGTTTGCGCTCATCTTGTCATCTCCTTCGCCAGGTCACTGCCCCCGGCAATCACTTGCCCATTTTCTCGAAAATCTTGTTGAGTTTTTCTTCCAGGGTTGCGGCCGTGAACGGCTTGACCACATAGCCACTGGCGCCAGCCTGGGCAGCAGCGATGATATTTTCCTTCTTCGCTTCAGCGGTGACCATCAATACCGGCAGCTCCTTGAGCCCGTCGTCGGCACGAATCTGCTTGAGCATCTCCAGGCCATCGAGATTGGGCATGTTCCAGTCGGAGACCACGAACTCAAAGCCACCCGAGCGGAGTTTGCTCAATGCCTCCTGGCCGTCCTCGGCCTCCTCGACATTGGTGTAGCCCAGCTCCTTGAGCAGGCTCCGAACGATCCGGCGCATGGTCGGGAAGTCATCGACCACCAGAAAGCTCATGTTCTTGTCAGCCATCGGGATTCCTCATTCATGTCATGCAGTAGTTGACGCTCGGCGGGCCTCTCCGCCGTCGTAGTTCAGAACTCTTCCCACTCGCCCTCGGCCACAGGCTCGTTGCGCGTCTTGCGCTGCGGCTTGGGATCCACCTCGGCGACCTGACGTTGCGCAGGCTGCGCCAGTGCCGGCACTCGGGTACGGGCCGTCACGTCGGCACGGCTCTGTTCCGTGCCGGCCTGTTGAGCACCGACCCCGGCATTCGCAGCCGTCTGCTGTGTGGTGCTCAGTGGATCGCCGGCCAGGCGGAATACCGCCACAGCCTGCTCCAGTCGACTGGCCTGCTCTTCCAGCGAGGAAGCGGCCACGGTGGCCTGCTGGACCAGCGAGGCATTCTGCTGGGTCACCTGATCCATCTGCCCACCGCCTGACTGACCTGCTCGATACCGTCACTCTGTTCCTGGGAAGCCGCGGAAATCTCATCCATGATATCGGTGACACGACGAACCGCCGCGACCACGCCATCCATGGTCTCCCCGGCCTGTTCGGCCAGCGTCGAGCCCTCCTTGACCTGGGCGACCGATCCATCGATCAGCTCCTTGATCTCCTTGGCGGCCGTGGCACTGCGACTGGCGAGGTTTCGCACCTCACCGGCCACCACGGCAAAGCCCCGACCCTGCTCCCCGGCCCGGGCCGCCTCCACAGAGGCGTTTAGCGCCAGAATGTTAGTCTGGAAGGCAATGGAGTCGATGACGCTGGTGATATCACTGATCTTCTTCGAGCTGGCCGAGATACCGCCCATGGTCTGCACCACGCGATCGACCACCTCACCGCCACGCTCAGCGGTCGTTGAGGCATCCAGGGCCAGGCCGCTGGCCTGACGGGCGTTGTCGGCATTCTGGCGAACCGTCGCGGTGATCTCCTCCATGCTCGCCGCCGTCTCTTGCAGGGATGCCGCCTGTTGCTCGGTGCGCGACGAGAGGTCAGCGTTGCCGCCCGCGATCTCGCGAGTACCAATATGTATCGAGCCGCTGCCGTCACGCACCTGCCCGACGATACGTACCAGGCTCTGCTGCATGTTGCGCATGGCGTTGAAGAGCTTGCCGATCTCGTTATGACTCCCCTCCGGTATCTTTCCGGTCAGATCGGCCTTGGAGATGGTCTGGAGGTGCTTTACCGCCGAGTTCAAAGGTCGAATGATGGTCTTGCGAAGGCCTACATAGATCGCGACTACCAGAAAGCCGATCAGGACCAACAAGCCAAGTCCTGCTCGCTCGAACCAAAGGGACTGTGTATGGAAATTCTCGATTAGGGCATCGGTGCTGCCAAAACCATAGGCAACGAACGCTGAAATGCTCTCACCCAGGGCATTGCTTGGCGCTTCCAGCTCGTCACGCAGATTGCCGAACCCCGGCGTATTGAGCTCGTCGAGAGCAACATGCTGCTGACGCACCAGCTCCAGCACGGTGTTGAAGTTAGACTCCACGTCGGCAGCCAAGCGCTCACCCTGCTCAGACTTGGCGGAAGCCGAGAAGTTGGCAAGTCGCCGCGCCGAACGATCGAGATGGTTGAGCGCAGGGCAAGTTGCTCGTTGGCCTGGGCCATGCGGCCCAGCATGACCTGGTTGGAAGCGATCTCGAGGTTCACCCGCGCCACATTGAGCAGCGCATCGGCCCGGTTGATCTCGTTCAGCTGCTCGGAACTGATCTCATTCAAGGTCGTCAGGGCACGATTGGCATTTCTTTCTGCCACGAACCCCATGCCGGCAATCAACGTAATAAAGACGACAAAAGCTGCCAGGACGAACACCATGGCGGCATGAATACTGATATTGCGGATTATTCGGTTCATAGCGGCAGTTCCTCGCGCTCGGTGACGCTAGCGTGTTCAATCGTCATTGTGATGGTCAGACCCGCTGTGCCCGGCCGGAAGCCGCCACCAGGGCCATCAAGCGTTCCGGTATATCATCAAGGCCGAGCACCTCGGCTGCTCCACCCAGGGCGATGGCCTCACGAGGCATGCCAAAAACCACACAGCTCGCCTCATCCTGGGCCAGCGTGGCCGAGCCCGCCTGACGCATCTCGAGCAGCCCTGCCGCGCCGTCCTTGCCCATACCCGTCAGAATCACTCCGATGGCATTACGGCCAGCCTGGACTGAGGCAGAATGGAAGAGCACGTCCACGGATGGGCGATGGCGGTTGACCGGGGGGCCATCGTCCAGCCGGGCCACATAGTTGGCCCCGCTGCGAGCCAGCTTGAGGTGGGAGTCCCCCGGGGCGATATAGGCATGCCCCGGCAGCACCCGCTCACCGTCGCTGGCCTCCTTGACCGATATCTGGCACAGCCGATCGAGCCGCTCGGCAAAGGAGCGGGTAAACCCGCCCGGCATGTGCTGGGTAATCAGGATCGCGGGGCTGTTGGCCGGAAGCGGCTCCAGCACGGCGCGTATCGCCTCTGTGCCACCCGTCGAGGCGCCGATGATGATCAGCTTTTCACTGGAGACCAGCGGCGCCTTCAGCGTTGGCCGCGCGGCCGCTTCCGGTCGCCTGGCCTGCCGCGGTCGTGACTTGGCGGCGGCGCGAATCTTCTCGGCGATATCATTGGCGTAATCCATCATGCCATTGCGAATCCCCAGCGCCGGCTTGGCCACGAAGTCGACGGCACCCAGCTCCAGGGCCCGAAGCGTGACTTCGGAACCGGCCTGGGTCAGCGACGACACCATCAGGACCGGCATGGGTCTCAGGCGCATCAGTCGCTCCAGGAAATCGAGACCATCCATGCGCGGCATCTCGACGTCCAGGGTCAGCACATCGGGGTTGTGGCGCTTGATGAGATCACGTGCCACCAAGGGGTCCGGTGCCACGGCCACGACCTCCATATCCGGCTGGGAGTTGATGATCTCGCTCAGCAGGTCGCGAATCAGGGCTGAATCATCGACACACAGCACTTTGATCCTGTTCGATCCCAAGACGAGGCCTCCTTGATGGCGAGGGCCGCTCGACACGGCCCAAGGCGAATGACGTATAGGTCTACCATCGGCCTGGCCGGCCAGAACTTTAGCGCTCAGGCGGTAAACATTGGCAGGCCGAGAGGATGTAGTGAAAGTTCAAGGGTGGCTGGCAAGGGTGTAGACGGTCTGCCCCCTGAGCCGGAATACCTTGCTGATATAGGAGAAATTCTCAGAGTGACCGGCAAACAGCAGCCCATTGGGCTTGAGCAGCGGGGCAAAGTGCTCGAGAATCCGCGCCTGTGTCTCCTTGTCGAAATAGATCATGACGTTACGACAGAAGATCGCATCGAAGGGCCCCTTGACCGGCCACTGGGGCGCCAGCAAGTTCATCGACTGGAATTCCACCAGCGACGAGACCTCGGGCCGAATTCTGGCGAACCCCTCATGCCGCCCCTTGCCTTTCTGGAAGAACCGCTTCACCCGCGCCTCATCGAGCTTGCGCACCTGCTCGATGGGATAGACTCCCGCCCTGGCCCTTGCGAGGGCATCCGTATCGATGTCGGTGGCCACCACTCGGGCATCGGATGCCTTCGGGCCAAGAGTCTCCAGCAGAGTCATGGCAAGTGAATAGGGCTCCTCGCCCGAGGACGCAGCGGCGCTCCATATGCGCACCGGCCCGCTGGCCTGGCGAACGTGCTCGGCCAGTAGCGGGAAATGGTGCATCTCCCGAAAGAAAGCAGTGAGGTTGGTGGTCAAGGCGTTGGTGAACTCCTCCCATTCCCTTGCATCGGGCTGGCGCGCCAGCCTGGCCAGATAGTCGCTGAACCGGGTCAGGCCATGGTGGCGAAGGCGCTTGGCGAGTCGGCTGTAGACCATCTCGCGCTTGTGCTCGGCCAGCACGATACCCGCTCGCTGATAGATCAACTTGCGGATCTGGCCGAAGTCCTCGTCGGTCAGGATCAGATCACGCTCGAGCTGACCGAGTCCGGACCACTGGCCCGGATCGGCGCCGGAGCCTGGCTCTGTTGTCGTCAAAACGTTTCCCACTCTTCATCCATGGATGACGCTGCCTTGCCCTGCTTCGCCGGTGACGGCGTCACCGGTCGCGGGTCATGCCGCAAGGAGGACACATCGGGACGCGGACTGCGCTCCCTCGCCTCGGCTTGCACCGACTCGATCGCCTCGACCTTTTCGGGTCCTGCGCCACGCAAGCGGAACACTCGGATTGCCTGGGCCAGCTGCTCTGCCTGATGCTGCAGGTCGCTGGCCGCACGGGCACTCTGCTGGACACGCTCGGCATTCTGCTGGGTCACCTGGTCCATCTCGGTGATCGCCTGGTTGATCTGGCCGATGCCACTGCTCTGCTCCTCGGAGGCGGCGGTGATCTCGCCCATGATGTCGTTGACCCGAGTGGAAGCGGACACCACTTCCGCCATGGCACTCTCTGCCTTCTGCACCTGGGACGCGCCCTCCTTGATCTCGCTGGAGGAGCCGTCGATCAGCTGGCGGATCTCCTTGGCGGCATCCGCGCTGCGTCCCGCCAGGCTGCGCACCTCGCCGGCCACCACGGCGAAACCGCGGCCCTGCTCACCGGCCCGCGCCGCTTCCACCGAGGCATTCAGGGCCAGGATGTTGGTCTGGAAGGCGATCCCGTCGATGACATTGATGATGTCGGTCATCTTGTTGGAACTGGCGGTGATCCGCTCCATGGTCTTCACCACGCCATGCATCAGCTCCCCGGTGTCACGCACGCGTCCGGCATTGTCCAGGGCCAGCCCACTGGCCTGGCGGGCGTTGTCGGTATTCTGCTGCACCGTGGTGGTCATCTCCTCCATGCTGGAAGCGGTTTCCTGCAGCGAGGCAGCCTGCTGCTCGGTGCGGGCCGAGAGGTCCTCGTTGCCGCGGGCGATGGAGCGCGATGCCGGTGTCACCACGGCAATGCCCTGCTGAACGCTATGGGTGGTGCTATACAGGCTGCGGCGCATGATATCCAGGGAACCCAGCAGCGCACCGATCTCGTCACGGCTCTGCTTGGGTGTCGCCACCGCCAGGTTGCCCGAGGCAATCTGCAGGGTGAAGTCCGCAGCGCGACGCACCGGCCGGGTAATGGCACGCATGATCCATACGCTGATGACCAGCAACAGAACGAAACCAAGCGACATGAAACTCGTTTGGCCGACAAGCATCTGCTGCTGACCCCGCTCGGCCTCTTCCGCCATGCTCAACGCCGCGAGCCGCTGCTGTTCCACCAGCTGATTGACCAGCCCCGACAAGGCCTCGGCACTTTCACGCAGCCCGGCCGTCTGGTTGTTCAGCGCCATCATGGCATCGAAGGCCTCGGGGCCACCCAGCTCCGCCGCCATGGGCTCCAAGTGCCCGTTGAGATAGTCGGAAAGCGACGCATCGAACGTCATGGCCACCGACGTTTGGTTGACCTCGCGGGCGAGATACTCCTGCCACAGCGCTGCCATACGAACACTGCCCTCCTCCAGCACTTCGGCAATGGCATGCCGCTCACTGAGAAGCTCCATGCGCTCTTCGCCGGAAAGCCGCTGCGGGCCGTCGCTGATCAACTGGTCGAGCTGCTGCAGCCGTATCACATCCTGCAGGCCATCGCGATTCAGCTCCGCCAAACGCTCTCCTGAGGCCTGAATCCCATAGAGCCCAACGCCGCCACTGATCGCCAGCAGCAACAGCGCTGAAACGGTGAGCATGGAAAGTCGCGCACGGATGCTATGCAGGTTGATACGCCCAAGCCAGCCCAGGGGTCCACGACGCACCACCTGGCCAGCCCGAACGGCAAGATCGGTCCGGCCTGAACGCAGCCGCTCATAGGCACGGGCGGTGGCGGTGGCAACATCCGGCGCCACTGCAGTGCGCACCGAGGTGTAACCCAGGCATTGCCCATTCTCGATGATCGGGGTGACCGTCGCCTTGACCCAGTAATGGTCCCCGTTCTTGCGCCGGTTCTTGATGACGCCCTGCCAGGTTTCACCGCGCTTGAGCGCCTGCCACAGGTCGGCAAACGCCTCGGAAGGCATGTCGGGATGACGAATCAGATTGTGATTCGCCCCGATCAGCTCCTCGTGACTGAAACCGCTGGCTTCGATAAAGGGCTCATTGGCATAGGTGATTCGACCCTCGAGATCGGTGCGGGTGATCAGCAGATGCCTTTCATCCAGTATGTACTCGCGCTGCGTTACCGGCTGGTTGTCACGCATGTTCTTGTTTCCTTGACTGCATGGCTTCATCAGGGGCGGGCACGATGACGTGCCTTCACCGATTGGGAGTTTCGAACCTCAGAACGAGGCCCACTCCTCTTCCTCTTTTTGTGACGTGCTATTTCCTGACGTGCTATTTCGAGACGCACCGCTTCGAGATGCTACCGTCGATGACTCCTGGCCGTTGCGTCGAGCGGCCGGCAAGGGGTCGCGCACCGACTGAGTCTGTAGCACCTTGTCGGCGCCTTGCCCCTTGCCCGCAACCTGATTTGCAGGGGGCGCCTCAGCCTTCACCCCTCCCGCCAAGCGGAAGCGCAGCACTGCCTCGCGCAGGCGGCCGGCTTCGGCCTCCAGTTGTGTAGCCCCGGCTGCAGCCTTCTGCACCAGGGTCGCGTTCTGCTGGGTCACCTGGTCCATCTGGGTAACGGCCTGGTTGACCTGCCCAATGCCGTTGCTCTGCTCCAGCGATGCCGAAGCGATCTCGTCCATGATGTCGCTGACACGCTGAACGGCGGCCACGATCTCGGTCATGGTCTGGCCGGCCTGGTCGACGCGGGCGGTACCCACGTCCACCTTCTCGCGGGATGCATGGATCAAGGCACGAATCTCACCGGAGGCCGACGCACTGCGACCGGCAAGGCTGCGAACCTCCTGGGCGACCACCGCGAAGCCGCGACCATGCTCACCGGCCCTGGCCGCCTCGACCGAGGCATTCAGGGCCAGGATATTGGTCTGGAAGGCGATGGTATCGATAACGCCGATGATGTCGGCCATCTTGTGAGAGCTGTCGCTGATATCGTGCATGGTCGACACCACATCGCTGACCACTTCGCCGCCCTGGGCGGCGGTACGCGATGCCTCGGCCGCCAGTTGACTGGCCTGGCGCGCATTGTCGGCATTCTGCTCCACGGTGGAAGCCAGCTCCTCCATACTGGACGCGGTCTCGGCCAGGGAAGCCGCCTGCTGCTCGGTGCGCGACGAGAGCTCGCCGTTGCCGCGGGCGATTTCATGGGCACCCTGGTAGATGCCTTCACTACTGCTGCGCACGGTGCCCACGGTGGCCGAGAGGCCATCCTGCATATGCTTGAGCGAGGTAAATAGTCGCCCAATCTCATTGTTGCCGCGGTTCTCCACCGGCTGAGAGAGATCCCCCCGCGCCAGCCCCTCGAAATAGCCCACCAGCCTGGCCAGCGGCTGCAGCACATTGACCGTGATACCCCACATGACAACCGCCATCACCAGCGCCGAACCGGCCAGCACCGCCATGATGGCCAAACGCATCCAGCCGGCCACCACGTCGAAGCCCTGCAACAGCAACACGCCAGACTCACCGGCATGGGGCGCCATCTCGGTAACCGCCGCTTGGCCCTGCTGCAGGGCATACAGCCCCAGCACACTGAGCGCGATGATCATGCCGCCGAAGAACAGCAGCACCAGAATCCAACTGGCTCGGACAGTCAGGTTGTCGAGAAGCTTCACATCAATCCCTCATGGTCGGCAGTGCCCGTTATCGTTGGCGATACGCCAGAGCATGGCCTGCCGCGGGCCATCCTCTAGATTGACTATCGGCCAACAGAGAGAAAACTGGAGTCGAAACAGGGCTATTCGGCCACACGCTCGACCAGTTCCATCTCATCGCTGGTCAACAGCTTGTCGATATCCACGATCACCAGCATGCGGTCCTCGAGGCTACCGAGTCCGCTGAGGAAGTCGGACGAAAGGGTGACACCAAACTCCGGCGCCGGCTTGATCTGGTCGGGCGAGAGCGTCATCACATCGGACACGCCATCCACCACGATGCCCACGACACGGTCCTCGACATTGACCACGATCACCACGGTCTGGCCGCCGTACTCCACCTTGTCGAGATGGAACTTGATGCGCAGGTCGACGATCGGCACGATGACACCGCGCAGATTGGTCACACCCTTGATGAAGTCCGGCGCATTGGCGATGCGAGTGACATTCTCGTAGCCACGAATCTCCTGC